>CAZMNG010000333.1:0-5336 GCA_964567505.1 uncultured Chthoniobacterales bacterium | reverse complement strand
AAAGCAAAAGGCTGCGCTTGAATATCCGGTCAAGGTCTAATTCTGTGGAAACCTCCCGCGATCCGCTGCAACAGTCATTGACCCGTCTTTCGAATCGGCTTTTCGAGCTCGGCGCCTGGCGGGATCGCGAAACTCTGTTTTTAACTGACGGCGAATTTCGTGATCGCCCGGATGCTTCGTGGATCCCGATCCGGCAAGGGGATGATTGGCCGGTTCGATCCACGCCGGTCGAAATCCGATTCGCCGGGGTGGTGCCGGCAAGTTGGGCCGGTCTACCGGTCCATTGCCGGTTTCATCTAGGAGGAGAGGCGCTGCTGTTTGTAAACGATCATGCCGTGGGCGGCCTGAATTCACTCCAGAGCGAACATCCGGTGTTCGAGACGGCGAAAGGGGCGGAGAGCCTGCGCTTTCGGGCCGAAGTCGTTCCCCATGGCTTGTTTGGGACACCGGCCAGGCAGCCAAAAATCGAATTGGCGTGCATCCTGGTACCCGATAGCGACGTGCGTCCGCTATACGAAGAGCTCGCTGCGGCCTTGGAAGCTGCTCGTTACCATGATTCAAACGGTCGCCGGCCGATCGCGGCACGTCTCATTGATGCCTTGCAGCAAGCGGTGTCCCGAATCGCGCTACCTCGAGGCGACACTGTCGAGTACCTTGCGAGGATCGCCGCGAGCTCTCAAGGGCGTGCAAGTGGAAGCTATTATGGAAATCAGGAGAGCTTGGAATCGCTTTGGGAAAATTGGACTTTTCGCTCGCCGACCGACTCCTTGACGCCCGGAGATCGGAACTCTTTTCGCGCTGTCGGCAAGCGGCTGGTCCATGACATCGAATTAATTCGTGCGAAGTTTCCATCCGAGGGTGGTGTCTGGTTGACCGGTCATGCGCACATCGATCTGGCATGGCTCTGGCCGTTGGAAGAGACGCAGCGAAAAGCGCAGAGAACTTTCCAGAACGTCATCAGTTTAATGGGCAGGTACCCGGAATTCCGGTTCAACCAGTCCAGCGCGCAGCTATATGCCTGGGTTGAACAATGCAACCCGCCATTGTTCGAGGAGATTCGGGAGCACGTCCGGAACGGTTCCTGGGAAATCGTGGGAGGAATGTGGGTCGAACCCGATGGGAATCTTCCTTCCGGCGAGTCCTGGGTTCGGCAGCTAGTATTCGGGCAGAGGTATTTCCAAAGTCGATTCGAGAGACGAGCGAAGGTTGCGTGGATTCCTGATTCGTTCGGATTTGCTGGAAATCTCCCGCAACTCTTCAAATCCGCCGGGATACCTTTCTTTTTTACGCACAAGCTGACGTGGAACGAGCGAAATCCATTTCCATACGACCTTTACTGGTGGGAAGGAATCGACGGCAGTCGCGTGCTTGCGCACAGTTTCTATAACCCGGTCAACGGCTATAACGCACAGCTCACCGTTCGTGAAGTCGCCGAGACGTGGCGAAATTTTGGTGGAAAACGCAAGAATGATTACACACTCCTGGCGTTCGGTTACGGCGACGGTGGCGGAGGTCCTAGCGTGGATATGCTCGAGCGCTTGGCTCGGTTGCGAGAGTTTCCCGGCTTGCCTCATTTGCGGATGGGGAGTGTAACCGAGTTTTACGAGAACATTGTAACGGAATCTTTGCCGGTGTGGGTCGGCGAACAATATTTCGAGTATCACCGGGCGACGTTCACGACGCAGGGTAAAGTAAAGTCGCTGCACCGCGCACTCGAACACGCCCTGGTCGAAGCAGAAACGGCGGCGACGCTTGCATCCCTGTGGCGGTCCGAGCCCTACCCGAGGGACGCGTTTGATCGGGTCTGGAAAGTACTGCTTCTGAACGAATTTCATGACATCCTGCCGGGATCGAGCATTCACTCTGTTTACGAGACGGCACACGCCCAGTTAGCAACCGCCATCGCCGACTCGGCGCAGCTTCGCGCAAATGCCCTCACCAACGGCAATGTCGCCCAGAATTCGCGGTCCGGTGCGGATTCTGACGGATTAGTCTGGAACCTTGACATCTATGATCGACCACTGGTGCTCGAGATTGCCGTGCGTGCGGACGCCGCAATTCAGGGATTTACCTGCGGCCAGCGCGAAACACAGATTCAGCAGATCGATCAGAACCGCGTCCTGGTAATGACGGAAGATATGATCGTTCCGGCGCTAGGTGCGGTCCCTCTACGCGTTGCCCACGAGGCGGGACGGCCAGTCTTTTCTCCAGTTTTGGCAAATCCCGACTCGCTCGAGAACGAATTCCTGCGGGTCCGGGTGAGCGAAGACGGCACTCTTGCTTCGATTTTTGATAAGGATTTTCGGAGAGAGGCTTTCGCCGATCGAGGCAATCAGCTTTGGTTGTACACCGATATTCCTCGTCAATTTGACGCGTGGGACCTCGACGCCTCGTACAGCGACGAAGGAATCGAACTGTTTGCAGGCGCCGCCCCTGAGGTGATCGAAAACGGGCCTTTGCGCGCCGCCTTGCGGATCGCGCGTCGGCATGGTGATATTGAAATAGTTCAGACCTACCGGCTCCGACGGCTGTCCCGTGTTCTTGAAATTCATAATACTGTGCATTGGTGCGGGCGGAGAAGGCTCCTGCGCGCGCTCTTTCCGCTTGCCGTTCAGACGCACGAGCTGTGGGCAGAAACGGCCTTTGGAGCTGTCGCGCGACCCAACCATCGAAATACGCCGTGGGACCAGGCCAGATTCGAAGTGCCGGCTCACCGCTGGGTCGACTTGAGCGAACCGAACTACGGCGTCAGTCTACTCAACAATGGCAAATATGGTCACAGCGCGCACGGCAATATGTTAGGCATTAGCCTGCTTCGTTCTCCGATTTATCCCGATCCCTACGCCGACGAAGGCGATCACGATTTCGTTTACGCTATCTACCCGCATCCCGGTACCTGGAGGAACGGGACGGTTCGAGCAGCTAAGGAACTGCACACCCCGCTGCGACACGTCGCGGGCGGGACCCGCCCTGTTCCCTCGTCGTTGTTGCGACTCAGCGGAAACGCGCTTGAGCTGTCGTGCCTGAAACGAGCCGAAGATTCCGAGACCGTGATCGTGCGGCTCTACGAACCACATGGTATCCGGGGCGATGCAGTTCTTGAGTCCGGACTCAAACTCGAGCGGGCCGCGATCGTGAACATCCTGGAAGAGGAACCGGCGGAACTTCCAATTAAAGACGGTCGCAAAATCACGATCTCGGTCACGCCGTTTCAGGTCATAACGCTTCAACTGACTTTCGCGTGTTGATGAGCGGTTCATGCTCAAAGGACGTCGCCGCTCTATGGACACCACAGATTACGACGCAGTGGTTATCGGGTCGGGGCCGAATGGACTCGCCGCAGCGATAACGCTCGCACGCTGCGCTTGCTCTGTGCTCGTGCTGGAGGCGAATGGCGTGCTTGGGGGTGGCGTCCGCTCTGCTGAGTCGACTTTGCCGGGCTTCGTGCACGACCTCTGCTCGGCGATTCATCCGCTCGCGCTGGTATCACCGTTTTTCGCGACGCTGCCCCTTGAGCGCTATGGCTTAGCCTGGCTGCAACCGGAAATTTCGCTTGCCCATCCATTCGACGATGGGGCGGCCGCGTGCCTTCGCCATTCCATCGATGAGACGACCGCTGCGTTCGCTTCGGATGGAGAAGCGTATCGGCGGCTCATGGCTCCTCTTGTATCGGAATGGGAAGACGTCGTCGCCGAGGTGCTGCAGCCTCTGCTGCACGTGCCGCGCAAGGTTGGTGCGCTGACCCGCTTTGGTGTGCGGGCGATTTGGCCCGCCACGATACTGGCAAAGACCTGGTTCAAGACCGAGCAGGTGCGCGCGCTCTTCGCGGGAATTGCAGCCCACTCTTTGCTTCCGCTGGAAGCCGTGGCGTCCGCCGCCTTCGGCGTGATGCTCGGGATGATTTCGCACGTGGCAGGTTGGCCTCTCCCTCGCGGTGGAGCGCAATCGTTGTCCAACGCGCTTGGCGACTACTTCAATGAGCTCGGTGGAAAAATTGAGACTAACGCCCGGGTCCGTCGTCTCAGCGATCTCCCTTCCGCTCGCGCCATCCTGTTCGACGTCACCCCGTGGCAGTTTCTCCAGATCGCCGGGGAAGTCCTGCCGGGCGGCTATCGTCGCCGGCTGCAAAAATTCAAACATGCGCCGGCGGTTTTCAAAATCGACTACGCACTCAGTCGGCCGGTGCCGTGGAAAGCCGAGCAATGCAGAGGCGCGGGCACGGTTCATCTGGGCGGGACGCTGAACGAAATAGCAAATGCTGAGCACGCGGTGGCTTCCGGGAACATTCCGGAACGCCCTTTTGTTCTGGTTGCTCAACCTAGCATTTTTGATCGGACCCGAGCCCCGGACAACATGCATACACTCTGGACTTATTGCCACTTACCGTATGGCGCGACATTCGATATGTCAGAACGAATTGAAGGCCAAATAGAGCGCTTCGCGCCGGGTTTCCGCTCGCACGTGCTCGCGCGCAAAGTGAGCGGTCCGGGAGATTTGGAGAAATCGAACGCCAATCTGGTTGGCGGCGACATCAATGGGGGCGCTTCCAATCTTCGACAGCTGATCGCCCGACCCATCCTGAGTTCGGTTCCTTACCGCACACCGTTGCGAGGCGTGTATCTATGTTCGTCGTCTACTCCACCTGGTGGCGGAGTGCATGGGATGTGTGGTTATCATGCCGCCCGAGCTGCGCTGCGTGACCTGTTTATTTGACTCAACGAACTTTCCTCCTTGCAAGGCGAACTGCCTCGACAATTTGCCAGCTGATCAGTGCAGGGATCCCAAGAGCAAGTTCCCGCATGCGCCGCAGAAGCGAAAGCGCAAGAGCAATCTCACCGGGTATCCCGAGCAGACCTCCCAGCAGGATGTACCCGCCTTCCTGTACGCCGAATGCCCCGGGCACCAAAAACGCCGCACCCTGGATGGCTCGCACCGCGCTTTCCAGGATAAGCCCCGTTGTGAAAGTCGTGTGCACACCCAGAGCCAGGAGAGCCAGCCAAATTTCGCCCGAAGCCAATACCCACGACAAGACCCAGAAAAAGAAACATCCTGCGACTCCGCTTCGTCTCGCGTAAATAAGCGAAATGGCCTGGTCAAACGATTCGCCCCCCTCAACCAGCGCATTCAATTCAGGCGATTTCGTGATACGCGAGGCCAGAATAGCGCTCCAGCGAAACATCCCGAGGCGTTGCACACCGTAAAATCCCAGTGCCGCCAACGTCCCGCTTACCACGGTCACCAGTGCCGGTTGGATCAATTCATGCCGACCGGTGGTTGCTATGAGCATGATGCAGGCGGCTACAATCAGAATTACTTTTATTGCAACCCCAATTGTT
>CAZMNG010000332.1:0-5338 GCA_964567505.1 uncultured Chthoniobacterales bacterium | reverse complement strand
TTCCGAGGCGCGACCTTTTGCTCTATCTCAGCAATTGCCGGTGGATCGATTGGGACGGCGAGCCCGGTGCCCCGGATGCTAAAGCGCTTGTGGCACGGACCAAAGCAATTTTGGCGGGAAGCGGGCTGGCTTCCCGTTGCGATCCTTATTCTAACAGCCTGGTTCCGAGAACGGCAATGCCGTACTCAGTCTACGCTCGACGTGCGGCCGCCATAAACGTCCCGCTGCGAAACCCGAGAATCGTACAGGGAATTGCAATGTCAGGTGCAGTAATTTTTGCGATCGGCCTGCTCTGGTGGCTCAGAGCAGACCAAACGAACATCCATTGGCCACCAGACCACAGGTCCTCGGCATCCGCCAATTACACGACGAGGAATTCGCCGAGTCCGCCGGCAAAAGAAGACGCACCGGTGCCTGTTCCCCATTACGAATTTTCGCGTTTCGGTTTATGGGTTCCGGCCGGCGAGAGCTCGCAATCAGCAATCCCGGCAAGCCCAACGAGCACAACCTCTCCGTCGCCTGACTTTCAGACGACAGAATCCGCTCCCGCGCAATCGCCCGATGCCAATCAAAATGGAGACGACAACGGTGCGACTCTCGCACGTCGGCAGAATGCAGGCGGAAAGCCGGGAAAAACTGAGCGCGAGGTGGGTACGCGCGAAAGACACCAGGGGCGATCGCGAGCAAAAGTTCACTATCGTAGAGCCACGCCCTCAAAAGAGTTCCGGCTCGCTTCGGTCAAGCGTTGGGTTAAGGCATTTTTTCACGAGTGATAGAGAAGGCGGTCAGTCATCAGACTTGATTCAGAATCGATTCGAGTCGCTTTTCGAGTTTGGCGACGTGCGAGTCGCGCCAATAACACCGCCTACATTGCGGACACCTTTGAAAGTCGTCGTAGTACAAACAAGTCAGCGGTTTCAGACAGTCGATCACGGCTTCTTTGGAGACAGTGGCTAGCAATCCATTGCAGCGTAAACACCGGCTAAAAGGCGCGACATGTAACGAGGCGCGGATTTTTTGTGTGTATGATCACTGCTACGCAGTTGTAACCTCGTGCCCTGAACCGAGGGGAGCGCCAACGTAGAACAGGTGGCCTGCCCGACAAAGCCTTAGCGAAGTCGGCTCTCCGCCTGTTTATCGGCTGGGTGGCTTACTCCCCTGCAGAGGAGAAAAAGAGGGGTCCCTACCGATCACGTGACGTGGCGTATCGTTGTCGATAACCGGCGATCATCGATAACAGCAGCCGGTAGGGCTGCGGTCCACCTCGGCCTCGGGTATGTTCCATGGCGCTACGGAGCTACCGGATCACCAGGACGCTGCAGTGGGCAAAGCCTCCTCGCTTTGCATCCCTTCGGAGTCATGCAAACCGAGACGGTTTGTCTACAATTGAGCTGCGAGCACACTTTCGACTATTTACAGAAATTATGACATTGACGGTAAGCACGGAATTTATATTCAATAGTAATATTCGAGTCGTTTTGGGAATTGCGCTGACATTGGCTGCGTAGCGTTTTTCTGTCTTTTGCTCGCAGGGCGCGCATCGAGGAGCTGTGGGTGGTCTCTCGGCGGGTTGCCGAGGCTGAGTCGTGACAGGAGGTAGCAATGGATATGCGAATGACAAGGCGACTGGCGTCCGGAGTCTTCAGCCCGGTCCAGTGCGGTGGACAAGGCGTCTGCCGAGGTTACAGCGGTGCGGTCAAGTTCGACCGGTTCAACCAACGGCGCTATCCCGATAGCGCGGAACCGGCCGGTTCGAAACGTGTTCTGCCGAGAATGTTGGAAAGAGGATCGGGACCAATCGCGGCCAGGTGCCGCAGCAGGACGGGGGTCGTCGTACCTGTCCTATCAGCTGCGCTGATTGCCATGTCTCTTGGCACCGCCACAGTTTGCGCGCAGGAGACAGACATCACCTGGAGCGCTACTCCGGAATCGGGTGTCTGGGACGACCAAAATAATTGGTCGCCGGCGACGGTTCCTGGTGCTGGCGACACAGCGATTTTTGGCGCTTCCAGCGTTACCTCGATTACTTTGTCAGGCGGCGATGCGGCCGACTATCTGCAGTTTAACGCGGGAAGCTACACTTTCGCCATCAAAGGCATCGACTTTTCTATTTTTGACGGCATCGTCAACAATTCCACATCGCACCCAACTTTTTTCGTAAGCGGGTCAGGTTCATCCAGCGGGTTGCTGGACTTCGGAATTGCGTTGGCCGTATCGAGCACGGCTGCCAACGCTGACATCACTAACAATTCGGGCGGGATCACGAATTTCTACAACTCCAGCACGGCTGCTACCGCGAACATCGTCAACTCTGGCGGGCAGACGACATTCTGGGACACGAGCACGGCCGCCAGCGCCACAATTACGAACGACAATGGCGGACTGACGCTGTTCGAAAGCATTTCCACGGCCGGCAATTCCACAATCACGACCAACTCCGGCGGACTCACCGAGTTTGAGGAGGGAGCCACTGGTGGCAATGCGACCCTGATCAACAACGGAGGAACCGTCGACATATCGGGCTTGTTTACGGGGTTTACGGGGATGACTGCGGGTGCAATCTCGGGCCCAGGAACCTTCGCGCTTGGGGGCGCAACGCTGACGGTAGGGCTGAATAACCAGAGCACGCTTGTTGGGGGAACCATTGCAGACGGCGGGATTTTTGGCGGCACGGGCGGTTCGCTGGTCAAGGCCGGCACCGGAACGCTGATACTGACGGGGACCAACACCTACACCGGAGGCACAACGATCAGCGCCGGGACGCTGCAACTGGGGAACGGCGGCACTACCGGGAGGATCCTCGGCAATGTAATCGATAATGCATCTCTCGTGTTTGACCGGTCGGATAGCGTGACCTTCGGCGGCGCGATCAGTGGGACCGGAAGCTTGACTCAAAGCGGCAGCGGCACACTGATCCTGACCGGCGCCGGCACATATTCGGGAGGAACGACAATCAGCGCGGGCACACTGCAAATCGGCAACGGCGGTGCGACAGGCAGTATCACAGGCAACCTAAGCGATAATGCCGCTTTGGTGTTTGATCTATCGAATAACGCGACCTTCAGCGGAGCGATCAGCGGGACCGGGAGCTTGACTCAGAAGGGAACGGGCACGGTGACTTTGAGCGGGGTCAACACCTACAGCGGCGCCACCAGCATCGCATCGGGAACGCTGCAGGCCGGTTCATCGACGGCGTTGAGTCCAAACTCGGCGTTTAACCTGACATCGGTGCTTGATCTCAACGGGTTCAGCAACACTATAGGGTCATTGTCTGGAAGCGGGACGGTGACCAACAGCGCTGCAAGCTCTGCGACGCTCACCGCCGGTGGCGACAACGCGAGCACGACCTTCAGCGGAACATTATCCGACGGGCCCAGCGCAAGCCTTGGATTTATCAAGACCGGGGCCGGAACGATGATTCTGACCGGAGCAAATACCTATAGCGGAGGTACAACCATCAGCGCCGGAGCTCTCGATTTGGGTTCCCCCACCGCAACCGGTTCGATCGTGGGAGCGGTGGTTAACGACGCATTTTTTGACATTTTCAATGCCAATAGTTCAGGGATCACAGCGATTACCAATGCCGCGAACGCCCAGACAACTTTCGACAACTCGAGCACGGCGAGCAACGCTGTGATCACCAACCAAACCGGGGGAACCACTGCTTTCCAGAGCACGAGCAAAGCGGGCAACTCAACCATCAACAACAGTGGCGGCCAGACGGAGTTTTTCGAATCGAGCACGGCGGGCAACTCAACCATCAGCAACAACAGTGGCGGCCAGACGGAGTTTTTCGAATCGAGCACGGCGGGCAATGCGACCATTACGGTGGCGGCGGCGGGAACTGTGGCTTTCAGCGGCTCGAGCCAGGCGGGCAGCGCGGCGATCACTAACAATGGCGGATTTATATTTATTGAAGGCAGCAGCTCAGCTGCCAACGCGACGATCACAATCAATAGCGGTGGTGAACTGGTTTTTGCGGGTCCGAGCACCGGCGGTCAGGCGCAGCTGATTGCCAATACCGGAGGCACGATCGATATGTCGGGTTCTTCTGGAATAATGACGGGCTCGATTGCAGGGGCGGGCGCTCTTGATCTTGGGGCGCAAACCCTCACGGTGGGCCTTAACAATCTCAGTACGACCTTCAGTGGAACGATTGCCGACGGGGGCATGAGTGGCGGCACTGGCGGCGCATTGATCAAAGTTGGATCCGGGACGTTGACGCTCACTGGATCCAATACCTACAGCGGAGGAACAGCCTTTAACGGGGGGACGGTTGCGGTAGAGAGCGACGGCAATCTCGGATCAGGAACGCTGACCTTTAACGGGGGTACACTGGAAGCGCTTGCATCCGGGGGTGGAATCACCTCGAGCAAATCGGTCCTCCTCAATGCCGGCGGCGGCACCTTCCTGGCCGATGCAGGCACGACTTCAACGCTGAGTCAACCTATCAGCGGCGCGGGTGGGTTGACGATGTCCGGTACGGGTAAGTTGATCCTCGAAGGGCTGAACGCCTATAGCGGAGGCACCAACTTGAACGGAGGTACGCTGGCTGTAATCGCCGACAACAATCTGGGAACGGGCGCGTTGACCTTTAATGGAGGCACTTTGGAGGCAATCGTGGGTGCTCCCGGAGTCCATCTGAATTCGAGTAAAGCTTTGACGCTCAACGCGGGCGGCGGCGCGTTTCTGGCCGATGCGAATACATTTTCGACTTTGAGCGGAGTGATCAGCGGTGCGGGTGCATGGACAATGTCCGGTCCCGGCACGCTGCGCCTTAGCGGAACAAACACCTACAGCGGAGGGACCAACTTTAACGGAGGGACGCTTCAGGTCCAAATCGGCAGTAATCTTGGAACCGGCCCGCTGACATTTAACGGAGGTACTCTGGAGGTGGTTACGCCTACGCCGGGGTTCACCTCTGGCGCAGCCGTGACCCTCAATGCCGGCGGCGGCACGTTCCTGGCCGACGGGGGCACGACTTCGACTCTGAGCGGAGCGATAACCGGTGTAGGCGGATTTACCAAGTCCGGTCTCGGTACGCTGATTCTCACGGCCGGCAACAGCTATACGGGCGGCACAACAATAAGTGCCGGAACGCTGCAGTTGGGCAATGGCGGCGGCACCGGAAGTATCGTTGGCGATATAACCGATAACGGCTCTCTGGTATCCGATCAATCGGGCACAGTGACTCTTGGCGGCGCGATCAGTGGGACCGGAAGCTTGACTCAGAGCGGCAGCGGCACACTGATCCTGACCGGCGCCGGCACATATTCGGGAGGGACGACGATCAGCGCCGGCACACTGCAAATCGGCAACGGCGATGCGACAGGCAGTA
>CAZMNG010000331.1:0-5343 GCA_964567505.1 uncultured Chthoniobacterales bacterium | reverse complement strand
CTCAAGGTCGAGGGACAATACGCATTCTTTGAAGGGGGCGGTCAGGAAAAAAACGGTGAAATGACCTACGGACCGGTCGATATCGTAGCGTTTCTGGAAAGGGATGGTCTGACCTGGAGAGTGCTCAATCTCCAGGCTCGCGGCGACGTTCCCGATGAATCCGAAGTCGCCCAGCTTCGAGCGAGCCTGCCACCCGATTATCCGCTCTACATCGCCAACAAATTCTGGAGAGACATCCTGCTCGGAAACCGGCAGTAGTTGCCAGCTGTGAACAGACGTCCACTCTTGAACAGAATCGTCACCGTTCAAACCAAAAATCGGTAAAGGAATTCCAACGGGACCGTATAAATACCCCACCGGCGCGCTGCGACCGCGCAGCGTTGCAATGAACGTTTTCTGAACGCGATTCTCAGACCGGGGAGCTCCCCGTGATGTAACTCTCGAGGTTATCGATCGCCGCAGTCTGGGCCGAGATGATCCGTCTGACGAGGTCCCCGATTGAAATGAGTCCCACCACTTTTCCGCCTTCCACGACCGGAAGATGGCGGACGCGGTTTTCGGTCATCACCGTCATACACTCCCCCACGCTGTCGCCCGGGTGCGCCGTCAGCAGATCCTTGGTCATGATGTCTCGTACCAAGGTCTCCTTCGACGATTTCCCCTTGAGAATGACCTTCCGAGTGTAGTCACGCTCCGAGATTATTCCGATCAGGTGACCATTCTCCATGACCGGAAGCGCACCGACATTCTTGTCCGCCATCAGGTGGATGGCATCGAAGACCGTTGAAGCAGAAGCAATCGACCAGACTGCAGAACCCTTTTGCGCCAGAATCGCGCTTACTGAGCCAGCGACTTCCATAGGCAGAACCAACTATGCGCCTCTTTATGAAAAGATTCAAAATAGAAAATTCGTCCGAGCGAGTTTTCTCTTCCAAAAATTTTGCCCGATAGCGGCCGGTCCAGCTCGGTTTTGAAGACGCAAAGCGAGGACGCTTCGCTGCTGAGCCTGGGCATTTCATCCGGCCTGGGCAGGATCGGCATTCAGTCCGCCGGATATCGGAGCTCCGTGCGCATTTCTCACGGGACGTGAGAAATGCGGGTTCGACGCCCAGACGCCGATACGTTCATTCAGAGCTTCTCTTCGGTGATCTGCCCTATAAAGTCGAGCACCGACCGGTGGATGTCGCCGCGGACATATAAACTCTCCAGGTCCGGCAAGTTTTTCCTATACTTAGCGTGGATCGCTCTCAGCAGGTCGCGTTGGTGTCTGAAATCAGCCTTCCACCACTCGATATATTCGAAGGCGTCCGGCGCGATCGCTGTATTGCAAAACCTGGCTCCCGTGAGATCGGCACCCGACATATCGGAATTGTAAAATCTTGCTCCGGTCAAATCCGCCCCTTTGAGGTTGGCTCCGACGAATTTTGTCCCGGTGCATTTGATCCGGCAGAGTTTCGCGCTCCCGAGGTTTGCGCACGAGAGATCCGAATCAAGCAGTACGGCGCGCGTCAGATTCGCGGCGGTGAAATTGGCTTCACGAAAGATCGATCGGCAAATTTTGCACTCTTGAAGATCACGGAATTTTCCGCCGGCCAGAAACGCAAACGAGAAAGATCGTGGCGCTTTGATGTGATCAGAGGAACCGGAGAAAGCGCTTTTTCTCCCCTTACCTTCGAGCGAAATCAGCAGATCACTGATCGACTTGATATTTGATCGTAGACGCTCGGCGGCATCACTCAATTCGACGCTGGTCCGGGCTCTGTAATCTTCAATGTGCGACTTCGCCATCATCTGGTAAGCTCGCGTTGCTGCGGTCATGGCTGCGACAAGGTTGTCCTCCGGCAAAATCTGCAACAGCCCGCTCAGCGCCCGTCGATCGTAGGACGTGACCTCCTCGGCTTCCTCCCAAAGGGCGTCGGGGGTTTGTTCGAGCGTCTTCATCCCCCGCGCCACGCAAAATCGACAGAACGATTCCGCCAGCGCGTCCCGCAATGTCCAATTGACGGCCTGCAGCTTCGCAAGCGCAGTATCGGGATCCAGTTCCATGAGGCGGCTGAGCGCAGTCCGGATCGCATTCCGGGCGTGGTCCTCCCTTTCGGCAAGCAAGCCGACAGAAAGCTGGTCGAACGCAGTCTGATAGTAACGCTTCCTGGTTGAGCCCATTTGTTCGAGTAAACCAGCAGCCCTCGACCGAACACTTGGATTCTCTCGATCGGTAAGAAGATTCAACGTTTCGTAAAACTTGGCGTCTGCACGACTGCGAAGCGTAGCGCGATAGTTTAACCCAAAGGAGATAATCGCCACGACTGCGGCCAGCGCGGCTCCAATCGGTCCGCCGTACTCGCGCAGATTCCGCCAGAATCCTCTCTTGTCCGCCTGGCGCTGGTAATAGGTCGCCTGGGCTCGCTGGTTCTCGATTTGCGCCTGCGTGAGTGGGTCCGTCGAAGAGACAGTCTGCGCCTGTAGCCGGGAAAGAAAGCCAGACGTAAGAATCGAGAGGAAAAATATCATCCAAGTGATCTGGATCGACCGCATAACCTCCATCGTATCAAGCCAATGCGCACAGGCAAAGCCAGCAATTCAAATTGCCGAAATTGGCGGCAGTTTTCTTCACTGACCCTGACAACTTGTTTGGATTGAAACGCCGCCATGCGCGCTGCATCCTCGCTCCATGAGGAGATCGATCGCTCTACTATTTTCCGGTCAGGGAGCCCAACAAGTCGGCATGGGAAAAGATTTGTCTCAGCGGTTTGCCGTGGCAGCCAACCGTTTCGCCGCGGCCGATCACGCACTCGGGTACTCGATCAGTCAAACCGCATTCGATGGGCCGATCGAAGAACTAACCAAAACGTCGCGCTGTCAGATTGCACTCTACGTTCATGGACTGGCAATCCTCGATGTGCTCCGAGAAGAGTTTGGAACATTCCCTGTCACCGCGGCCGCCGGCCTCTCCCTTGGCGAGTTTACCGCCCATGCTGCGGCCGGGACATTCGAATTTCCGACAGGCCTGCAACTGGTCGCAAATCGCGGCCGATACATGGAAGAAGCGTGCGAAGAAACCGCGGGCGCAATGGCGGCATTTATCGGCAGCGAGGAGGAGAGCGTCCGAAAAATCGCTCAAGAATCAGATGTGGACATCGCTAATATCAATTCGCCCGGCCAAATCGTGCTCTCAGGCGAGGTCGACAAAATCCGAACAGCGATCGATCTCGCGAAGCGTTACGCGATCCGGCGCGCCGTGGCGCTGAATGTCGGGGGCGCTTTCCATTCCAGGTTGATGCTCTCCGCAGAATCGAAACTCAGAAACGATCTTGCTTCCGTTCAACTGAACGAACCGGGGCCGACTGTGATCGCCAATGTCACGGCCAAGCCGGTCTCGGGGAAAGCTGATGTCCTCGAGACCCTTGCAAAACAGGTCACAGGGACCGTCCGATGGAAGGAGAGCGTGGAATACATGATCGACAAACTCGGATGCGACCTGTTTCTTGAGCTCGGTCCCGGGGCGGTACTCGCCGGCCTCGTCGGCCGCATCCGGAAAGGGACGGAAGTGATCTCCATCACAGACAATACGTCGATTGATGCGGCTCTCGCCAGGCTTCGCGCCCTGCAATGACTAGCCTATCTGCAGATTGCGAAGAAATGGCAGAATAGAGTTGAGCGATACCGCGTCGAAGAAATGCGCTGCTCATCGGTTTGGCAAGGTTCTCGGACAGACTGCTTGCCATCTTCGCAGCCCCGTTCTTAGCACAACCAATTCGAATATGTTGATTCCTGGCGATTGCAGCTTTGTGACAAGCCGTCACCAGAAGACCCCCATTATCTGCTGCGGGCTCTTGCTGGTTCTTGCCCTGACCTTGGTCATGAGCGGTTGCGTCAGCACGCCGCCTTACGTGTATCATTACGTCCCCGGCAGAACTGCAACCCTTGATAACGGATACGCCATGGCCCCGCGCGCGGCACCCTTCTTCGTCCAGGAAGCGATTGATGCAGGAAACCAATTGATCGGCAAACCGTATCGATACGGCGGCGGACACCGAACGTTTTACGACGATGCGTACGACTGCTCGGGCGCCGTATGTTATGTGTTGCATTCAATTGGCCGGATGAACACGCCCACCCCATCCAAGGAACTCCGCGCTTACGGCGAAGGCGGCCCCGGAACATGGATCACGATTTATGCAAGTTCAGGGCATACGTTTCTTGTCGTTGCCGGCCTGCGCTTCGATACCGGGTACGGTACGGGGGAACACGGCCCGAGTTGGCTTACTCGAAGTCGTCCTGCTGACGAATTCGTGATGCGCCACCCAATCGGGCTGTAAGGGTTACTTTTCCGTCAGTCGCGCACTAAATCGGTAGTAGGCGAACGATACCGCGACCATCACTGTCCCTAGAACAATGCACGACAGGATCCGGTACGGCGTCGAAACTTCTGCAGTATCGAATACCAACACCTTGAAAAGGGTAACCAACAGGAGCCCGATGGCCGCGCCGCGATACACCTTACGCCGTCTCCAAACGCCGACAAACATCAGGCCAGCAGCGAAAGCGCACCATAAACCCGAGAAGCCGGCCAGGCCCGATTGCTGCATGAACCGAATTGCGAATTGATGAAGCTCCTGATTCGCAAATCCAAATAAGCTCGCGACTCCAAGAAATTCGTAAACCCGGTTCAACACCGGGTGAGTACTTCCAACTCGAGCAGTCCGGTCAAGCCAGGTAATGAATAAAAGCGAGAAAACGATCGACAACCCTCCACACCATCGGGCCACCGTGTCGGGACTGGGCACAAGAAGACCGGCCGTACCGAGCTCGGGAACGAACCACGCCAAAACATTGAGATATTCAATTTTGATCAGGGCGTCGATGGTCGCCAGAGCGATCAGCACGGTGCCCGCCAAAAGCGTACGATCGTTGACCTTGGCTGCGACCCAGTAGAGCGCCACGAGTTCGGCCGACCACGAAACCGGCACCCAATAACTCGTGAGCACTTTACCGAAAAACAGGAGCAGAAACGCGAGCGCCTGGCCGATGAGCCAGCCGGACAGAAGAGTCGATAGACGCGCCCTGAACAGGAGCAGGCCGGCTGCAGCGGCAACGGCTGCATATCCGAGACAGACCATCGCGCCTGGCCACTTATCCGATTTCAGGAGGTAGTCTGAATAGACGGAGCAGAAGAGGCCGTTGGCCAGTGCCAGCAGGAAACTCGAACTTGGAAGCGAACATTTGCGTATCGCGGCGTCAACAAAGGGAGCAATGGAGAAAGCGATGAAAACAAAATGGGTGAAGAAAAGCATGTCCTGCCACCATTCCGGGCGATAGCGGTTCCACGGCGCGGTTGCAGTG
>CAZMNG010000330.1:0-5355 GCA_964567505.1 uncultured Chthoniobacterales bacterium | reverse complement strand
TCAGACGATTGATCTGTTCGAGAAAACGCTGGGCGTTTACCAGGCCACCTCGGTGACCGATGCGCAGCGCCGCGTGCAGGATCTGATCGAAAGCTCGCTGAGCGTCCTACGGGCCAACGTTCACAGCGTCATGAACACGAACGCTAAAATCATAGCTGATTGGAAGGAACTCGTGGATCGTTTCGCCGAGTGGTGATCGATGCCGTCATCAGAGAACTTAGCGTCTGCGTCGCCCCGAGCTCGATTCTACGATGGGTCATACGCTCTCGTCCCAGAGTTCGAGAAATGCTGGCAAGCCTATGAGCGGCCGGTGGGCGGTTCTTGGAGGGTGGACGAGACCTACCTCAAGGTAAGCGGTCAATGGATGTACCTCTACCGCGCGGTTGATAAGCGAGGCAAAACCGTCGAATCCTACCTAGAGTCGAACGCGTGACGTCACCGCCGCCAAGGCCTTCTTCCGTAAGGCTCTCAAGCGCCACGGCGAGCCGCGAGTAATTACCCTGGATGGCTTCCGAGGCCACCCATGCCGCTTTGCGCCGCATGGGGATGAATAACGAGTTCAATTACCCCGGCAGGACGGCGCGGGTGACGTTCATTGGGCCAATGAGGCTCGTCGCCAACTGCCGCTCCATCTGCTCCGGCGTCAGCTCCTCGAAGTAGCCCGCGTAAAAGCTGGCAGCATTGTTGACCAGCACGTCGATGCGGCCGAACCGGTCGACAGCGGTTCGCACCGCCGCCTCGGCATCGGCGCGGCTAGTGACGTCCAGCTTGACGGCTAGCAGGTCGTTCGACTGTCCCAAGGCCTTGGCCAAGCGGTCGCTGTTGCGGCCAGAGGCCACAACCGCGTGGCCGGACGCCAGCGCGGCCTTGGCGAAATCGACGCCCATGCCACGGCTGGCTCCAGTGATAAACCAAACCTTCTTGTTACTCATGACATCTCCTTAGCTCTACTTGTCCAAGCGCTCAATGCGGTATGCGATCTCAGGTCCTTCGTCACCGCAAAGGCTGGTCGGAAGTGCCGAATCTGGTAGTTCGTTTTACGCCTCGGCCATCCTGAACCCGGTCTCCCAAAAGTCTCGCGCAAAAGACCCTGAATGCGATCGCTAACCGTGAAAGAGAAATACCGCTGGCTAATCAGGAGATGGACTACTCTTTTGGATGATTTCGGTCATTGTGATCTACATGAACCGGGATAAGCCTCATTCAGCTCACTATACGTAGCTCCTGTACACAGGTTCGAACATTTGAGCTCTAATGTGCGACCGCAGGTCATCGCGCTTCGGAGCTGCTGCCAAGCCTTGGTCATAAGCCACCTTCGCGGTTGCGATCGCGATGGTTAATGACACTGCTCGGATCCGCTTCAAGGGCGGATAGATTCGCCCTTCCGCAAGATCAGTTTCTGAAACCTCACTCGCCAGCGCCTGCGCGGCGGCCAGAAACATTTCGTTCGTCACGCGTTTGCTTTCGCTGACTACAATGCCCAATCCAACACCGGGGAAGATGTAGGCATTGTTTCCCTGGCCAGGAATGAGTTTCTTTCCGTCCATGAGCACTGGCTCAAATGGACTTCCACTCGCAAAGACAGCGCGGCCGTTGGTTAGACGGTAGGCGGCCTCCGCCGTACACTCCGCTTTTGACGTCGGATTGGACAAAGCAAATATGATCGGACGTTCATTAATCTCAGCCATCCGTTTAAGCATAGGCTCACTCAATATACCCGCCTTCCCCGAGACACCGATGATCGCCGTGGGCCGAAGAGAGTTGATCACGGAAATGGGGTCGGCGTTGAAGTCGTGATCGTGCGCATACGGACGTTTGTGTGCCGCGAGGTCCGGGCGGCTCTTAACCACGAGCCCCGTCGAATCGATGAACCAGCAGCGGGCACGCGCCTCCGCATTCGACAATCCGTCTGCCTGCATCGCATCCACGACAAGATTCGCGATTCCGATACCCGCCTCGCCAGCGCCGAAGAAGACGAATTTTTGATCGATCAACGAACGCATGGTGATTCGGAGAGCCGAGTAAATGCCAGCCAGCGTGACAGCGGCCGTGCCTTGCATATCGTCGTTAAACGAGCACACTTTATCCTGATACTTATTGAGCAAGCGAAAGGCATTTTGGTTCGCAAAGTCTTCAAACTGAATCAGGGCATGCGGAAACAGACTTTGAACAGCAGTGACAAATTCTTCTATCAAAGTATCGTAAGCGGCGCCGCGAATTCGGCGCTGCTGGATGCCAATGTAAAGCGGATCCTGCAACAGCTTTTCGTTGTTCGTACCGACATCGATCGTCACCGGCAGGCAGACCGACGGATTGACCCCCGCGCAAGCCGTGTATAAAGCGAGTTTGCCGACCGGAATACCCATACCATCTGCTCCAAGGTCGCCGAGGCCGAGAATCCGTTCGCCATCGGTAACAACAATAACCCGCACATCTTGGTACGGCCAATTACCCAGCACTTTTGCAATTTGGCCTGCGTCCTTGGTGCAAACGAAAACTCCGCGCGGACGGCGGAAAATGTGTCCATACTCCTGACAGGCAAGGCCGACCGTCGGGGTGTAGATGATCGGCATCATCTCATCGAGATGATCAAGCAGTGCACGGTAGAACAGCGTCTCGTTACGGTCCTGTAGCGCGAGCAGGAAGATATATCGGTCCAGATCGGACGGTTTTGATCGCATATTCTCCAGAATCCGCACAATCTGTTCCTCTTGCGAATGGACGCGCGGCGGGAGAAGCCCGCGAAGCCCTAAAGCATCCCGTTCTTCTTGATTAAAAGCAGTTCCTTTGTTTAAGACCGGATCATGAAGTAGGTTGACCCCGGATGGGAAAGGATTCGGAACTATATTCATAGGTTGGTTTTTTCATTTATAGCTGGTTGTTTCGGGTAAATTTCGGCCCTCTGGATTGTCGAATCCAGCATGTCGCAAATATTTTTGAGCAGCAGATTCATGACAGCGTATTCCGCGGCGCATCCGCCGTGGCTGATCCGATCCGCCGCAAACACCGGGGCCAGGCCAGCCAACAAAATCAACGCCGTCTGCCATTCGGCGGATGTCCATCAGACGCCGCTGTTGGCCGGGGCGCAATCTTTATATTCTTATGGTTGATTCTCGTTCACGGCGAGAAACAACGCATTAGTTTCCGGCCGTCTGACGGTCGACATCCAGCAGGAAATGCCGGCTTTTGGCTGAGAGCGCCCGGCCCGGGATGATTGGCCTGAGGGAATTTGGCCCGGTTGGCGAATTCGTCGCCTCTTCCTCTTTAAACCATTTGACCAGTTCAGGAATGGCGTTTGGAACGTTAAGTAAATGCGGGAGAGGCACTTGCACCTATCTGCCACAGATCCCATCCAGACGCATCCAGTAGAGCACTGTCGCCGTCAGTTTGCGGCCCGTCAGGTGCCCCGTTGAATCTAGCAATGTACGACGTCGATGCCGATCTGAATTCATGATCTCGTCGATGAACTGCCCGATAATTCTCCGGTGCTTGTCGAAGTCCGCGCGAGGCGCTGCGGATGAATCACGCCATCGGCGAGGCAATGGAGGACGTGCGCAATGGTCGCACTTACGGCGAGGAGGATTTCATGGCGAGAGTGCAGGAGCGATGGCCGCGCAAAAGTTCCGCGTAATCTTCACGCAAAGCGCGTGGAATGACCTCGAGGAAATCGTCGCCTACTGGACCAGGCAACAGCGTTGCAAATGAGCCGTCGACGCTATTTATTGCTCGTTTCCCGGTCCTATTGGCCGATCTGACCATTGTGACCGCTATACTTCCGAACCTGGAAGAACGCTGCTGTCTGGACTTGTATCCAGCGCTCAATGTACCAGCAAGCTCGACGGCAAGCCGGCCGGGCCGCCTGTACTGCGTGCAGAGCTCTGAGACACTCATCGAAATCGCCACCACAGCCCTGATGCTCAATCGCCTCGCTCAGGCATGAGCCTTTTTAAACACGCTCTTCGACGGACTAGGTTTGTAGGGCAAAAAGCAGCAGCGAACGTGCGGTAACACCGTAAATGTCCCCGGGGTCAAACATCGCATTTCCGGACGAGTCAGCGATGTTCGTATCGACCAGAAGTGACCATCGCATGCCACCGTGAGCAAAAGCTTATGGTGATTAAATCGGTGCCCAGCCTCCGGCTCATACGGCCCGTGGACGCGGTATCCATAAACCGTGGCGGGGCCAACGCCAGGCAAATAACCATGCCAAATCTGGTTGGTGTATTCCGGGAGTGCGATTCGCTCAAGTTCACGTTTGCCTCGCTCATCGAACAGGCACACTTCGACTTTTGTCGCGTTAGCCGAGAAGAGGGCGAAGTTTGTGCCCTGGCCGTCCCAAGTTGCGCCACATGGATGCGGCAGACCCTCCTGAACCACGCTTTTTCTGGTTTGCTTCATAAAATTAGTTTCCTTCTTCAAGTCTTCGGTGTCGCATTTCTCTTTCTACACCCGAATCAGTGCCAGATTTCAGCGGTTACTTTTGCGCGAGCCAAGCGGCGGGCGTGAGCTCCGCGATTAGCCCGACTTTCTCAACTCGACGCCAAAATGCGCTATTTTTTGGGTAGGATCGGCCGCCGAGGCGCTTAAATAAAGGAACGGGTTCCGCAAATTGCCTGTAGTGCAGACCAAGTCTCTTCACAGCAGGAAGATTAGGAGTAAGATCGATTGCCGTAATGTTTTTAAGGTACCACGCACGGATCAAAGACGGCAAAGAGCATCGCTATTGGAGCGTGGTGGAGAATCGGCGTTGCGGGCGTGGCAAGGTTGTCCAACGGCAAGTGCTTTACCTTGGAGAGATCAATGATACTCAGCACGAAAGCTGGTGCCGAACGATCGAAGTCTTCGATGACAAACGGGAGCGGACTCTGCCCTTGGCACTGTTTCCCGCTGATCGACAACTACCCAACTTCGCCGCTGGCTTTGGCGTGCAGGTACGGCTCAAAGAGATGGAACTGCGTCGGCCTCGGCAGTGGGGAGCCTGTTGGCTGGCCTGCGACCTTTACGAGCAGCTGGGGTTGGATGAGTTCTGGGCCGAGTGTTTGCCCGATAGCCGGGAGGGAACTTGCTGGCAGCATATTTTGCAAACCTTGGTTTGCTATCGACTCATTGATCCGGGGAGCGAATGGCGGCTGCATCGGCAGTGGTTTGAACAAAGCGCGATGGGAGATCTGTTGGATGAAGACTATTCGCTGGTAGAAAAGAACGCGCTTTATCGATGTTTGGATAGGGTGCTCGAGCACAAGGAGCAGCTCTTCGGTCATTTGCGCCAACGCTGGCAAGATCTTTTCGGTGCCCGCTTCGAAGTGCTGCTCTACGATTTAACCAGATAACATGAGCCGACAGGGCAGCAACACC
>CAZMNG010000329.1:0-5360 GCA_964567505.1 uncultured Chthoniobacterales bacterium | reverse complement strand
CCCGGGGAGCGGCGGTCTGCCCGATAAGCTTTGGATCTGTGACGATGCGAACGCGGTGGTCGGCGATTGGGTGTCGAGCAGCGTAGGCGCCCGTACCGCCACGCGGTTTTTGCGGCTATATGATTGCCAAGAATTCGATGAGGCGTTTGTCCGAAATAAGAAAAGCAACGAAGGCAAGACGGGACGATCGGTCGAGGAGACTTCCACCAGCGTTCTGTTCGGGAGCACCTTTACCGTTTGCTCGTTCCAAGGAACGCAAATTCAGAGCGGTCTGGCGCGGCGATTCCTTTACTACCTGGCCGACGGTCATGGTCGATTGATAGTGCGACCAAGAAAGTACGAGCTCGGTCCGCTGGCCGACACGTTCGCTCCTTTGTCGCGGCTTTCTGGCGAGGTAGATTTCGCGCCGACCGCCCTGTTGCTATGGGAAGCGTATCAGCGCAACAACCGGCGTCAGATCGCCGAGACCAACAGATTCGACGACGCGCTGAACGCTCGCCTCTCTACTGAGCCGGACCACGTTCTCAAGATCGCGATGATTTTTGAGGCTGCGCGAGCCGTAAATTACAATCGACAGCGCATTGCCGGGATTAGCGCGGAATCGCTCGAGTTGGCCATAGCGCACGTCCGGCAGAATATGCAGGCCTCTGCATTCCTGGGGCGTATAGCGGTTAGGCAGGCGACAAACGAACAGGCCGAGACCATCCTCTCGGTCGTGCGTAAAGAGTTCCGCTCTTGGGGCACCACCATCTATGCGACTCGGACCGATCTCACACAAAAGTTCTGCCACAACACCAAACGGCGCGGGGCACTTACGGTCTCGGATCTTTACGACAACATTCTTCCACACCTACAGGCGCAGGGCGAATGTGTTCGCGTTCTAAAAAGAAAGAAGCTCGAAGTCTATGCGTTCCCGGTGGAGCGGGACGCGGACGAAGAGGAAGGCATCGGTCCTGAGGATAACTCTCCAAATTCTCCATTTTCTCCGGGCGGACACACTCATGAGGAACAAAAAGATAAATCCTCAAATTCCACATCTTCCCCGGGTGGACACTCTTACGAACCTACTTCCAATAATAGAGGTATAGAGGAAAATGGGGAAAATAAGAATGATGTACGCCTAAGGGAAGATACCGCCTACGTGTGTGGTACCGGGGAAGATGTGGAAAATAAGGAAAATACTCCGGAGACGACCGGCATCTCTTCGATCTGCGTGAACGTCTGACTGCCGAGCTGGATGCGTCCGGACTGCTTCAAACAGCGGCCTTAGAAATGAGGCTGTTACCGGCTGTGATCCGGATGGAGGCGGCAGGCTTTCCGGCCGATCGAGAGGGCCTCAAGAATTTCGCAGCTATTACGGACGCCGAAAGCGCGGCCATCCGCCGCGAACTGCGTGATGCACTGGGATTGGAAACAAACTTCGATGCACCGGGGCAGCTCTTGGAGGCATTCGCGAAAGTCGGTGTCGAGCTCCCGGACACAGCCGAGTCGACCCTTAAGCGAACCGATCATGCCGCCGCCAAACTGCTCCTCAGGTATCGCGCATTCGAAATGGCGCGGCGCTTGACTCCGCTGACGGACATTCGACCCGACGGCCGGATCTATTCCGAATTTCTGCCCCTGGGCGCCGCAAGCGGACGATTCTCAAGCCGGGATCCCAACCTACAAAACGTTCCGCGCGGAACAGTCCGCAAATACTTTGGGCCAACCGACCCAGCTCGCCGCCTTGTGGTAGCTGACTATTCGCAAATAGAGCTGCGGGTCGCGTCCTGGATCGCGAACGATCAGAAGATGAAGGAGGCGTTTGCGCGGGGCGAGGATCTTCACCGGCTAACCGCCGCTGCCATCCTAGCAAAGCCGGTCGGCCAGGTAACCAAGGAGGACCGGCAGCTCGCTAAGGCGGTCAATTTCGGCCTGTTGTATGGGCAAGGCGCCGCGGGCCTTGTCGAATATGCAGCTACAACCTACGGCGTCACACTCGATCTGCTGACCGCAACCAGTATCAGGGCCAAGTTCTTCAACCATTATTCCGGACTGGCCGCGTGGCACCGATCCGCTTGGGAACGGGCGAAAGCGACGACCGAAGGCAGAACCGAGACCGGGCGCCGCCTGCTCATCCCCGAGACCGCATCGGATTGGACCAGGTTCCAGGCTCGAACCAATTTCCCTGTGCAAGGTTCGGCTGCTGACGGGCTGAAATATTCGATGATCTTGCTGTCTGATAAGTTGCCTGCGGGCGCCTGCCTGATCGCCACAGTGCACGATGAGCTGATTTGCGAAACGGATGCGAGCCAAGCCGAGGAGGTCAGGCAACTGACCGTAAACTCAATGCTGCAAGGCATGAGAACGGTCTTTCCCGACATGCCGTGCATCGTCGAGGCAAATGTGGTGAGCAACTGGGGGGAGAAATGAGCATCGCGAAGCTGCAAGCATTGGCGCTCGACAAGAAAACAGCCACCAAGGTCGTCCGGATGCTGCGCAAAGCGGCTGAACCCAATTCGTGAACCAGATTATAATTTATGAAAGCAAAGCTAACTGAACAAACCGCGCTTCCCGAGAGCGCACCAGAACAAATCGAATCCGTGTTGGAGCCGCTCATCGAATTGGCGAGCGCCGCCAAAAGCGAAACCCAGAAGTTCGACACCGCCCGGACGGAAAACAAACAGCTCCGCGACGATTTGATCGAGCGTGAAGCTGAACTCAACCGCAAGATTGCCGAACTGGCGCGCGACGAAGACTTGGGCGCCGATCCCGAGGAGGTGGCACTTCGCCGCCTCCTTGCACCTGCCGCCGTCGAAATCGTCGAGAACCGGCTCAGGCGTCTTGGAACTTCGGCGAAGAAGTTGGTCGAAGACACGGCTTTGAAAGCTGCCTACACAAAGTTCAGCCGGGAATACGAAAACTTATCGAGCCGCATTATAAGCGTCCATCATGACGCCGCCTTTGGCGCGCTTGAGACGGCTTTGGGTCCGACAGATAACGCCGAAGATACCGCCAGTCGTCATAAGTCAGCCGATACCTCGGCAAGCGTCACGAGGGTGGAAAATAGGTTGATAGAAAAGGCACCTGGCGTCTTCAAGACTGGCCAGTTGCCTTATACGAGCCACAGAGAAATCACAATGACTGAGATCTACGCGGCTTTGGATACCACGAACACCGCGACATTGATCGAGGACGTTGACGCTGCGATTTCGGCCATCCACTCAGCGCTGAAGGATGTCGACCTCGCGAAGCTTCCGCTGCCGCAGCCGGAGGAGCCAACCGTCTCTGCGCCAACCGTCTCTGCGCCAACCGCGCGCCGTTCCTTCGTCGTGACGTTGCCGCCTCAACCAAGCAGTTTGCGGTCGGGCAACGAGGTTTTCTCGGGTCCAGGCGGAATGGTCGAAACCCAGCGAAAAGGAACAGAGCGCGCTGCCGAGGAGATGAGGGAGCAGAAAGCTGCGGGCATGTTGCCGCCCGCTGTTGCCGATAAGGTCGCGTGATCTTTTTTGGGGGTCTGGCGGCGTTTCGATTTGCAGATTGGAGCGCCACAAAACAGCCATAGAACGTGTTATGACGCATCGGGCATGAATAGCCCACCCATTTGACTAGCATGAGAGAAAGCACGCCAGGATCGAGCGCCATGAGCAGCGCGGGGCATCGTGGGGGGTCACACCGATGGCGGCCCTGCTAGGCATAATTTGCCGGGTCCCTCTGGGCAAAATTTGCCGGGTGCGAGGCGGAACATTGCACCTAATTCTTTTACAAAAAGCGTAATAATTCTGCCCTAAACCTAAACTGATGCGAAAAACTTTCCTGAATGGCGCGAATCTTGCCTCCGAGCTCGGAATCACTCCCGGGCGGGTCTCGCAACTGACCAGCGCAGAAGTGTTGGTCAGATACCCGAACGGCTACGAGTTGGGCGAATCAATCCGCCGCTATCTCGAAAACAAGCTTCAGAACATAGACGCGCCCGAGGCCGAAAAACTTCTGGAAAGCCGGATCCGCAAACTGACGGCCGCCGTCGAGCGTGAACGCCTGATGTTGACCAAGATAAACGGGCAGGTAGTCGCCAATCTGGAGGCTGAAGCGCTCTACACTAAACAGCGCAATCGAGCATTCGCGGGATTCAAAACCCTGCTCGACATAATATCAGAACTCGAAGCCTGCCAGGACGACAAGGCACGCGTATTCGAGCTCATCTCCCAGGAGGCCGTGTCAATTTTAGCCTGCCTCGCTAACCAATCCGCAGTGGAAACGCCGTGAAAGCAAGCAAGCAACAGATCGCCAAACTGTTTGGCATAACGAGGCAGGAGCTCGCCGAACTCGACTTGGCGCAATGGCCGGTTGAGATCGCGGAGGCGCTCGAAAGCTTTTTGGCGCACCGCATCGAAACCAAGAGTCAATCAAGCCTTCGAAAAAAAATGGATCGGCTGCGAGCCCAACTCTACGCCTCCCAGGCCGAACGGATGGCGGTCAGCAACCGGCTCCTGCAGGGTGAGACAATCCTAACGGACGACTATCGGCGGGTCACAAGTTCCCGGATCGTTGCCGCCCGAAGCGCATTACTATCCATCGCGGCCCGCATAGCCTACACGGGCCAAAGTGGAACGGCCTCCCAATATGCCGATCGACTCGCGAACGAGCTCGAAGACGTGAGGGTGGCGATGCCGGCCTATGACAAGCGTGACTTTGCGCCAGGCAACGACCTGATCGCTCTGCTGAAGGAAACTGACGATGCAGAATAATCTAGACCTTTCGCGGTTGTGGGAACCGCCAGAGCAAATCTCCGTGTCGGAATGGAGCGATAGATACCGAATCCTTTCAGGCAAGCACGCCAGCTTCAAAGGGCGGTGGCGCACTGCAGCCGCCGAGTACCAGCGCACCCCAATGGACTGCTTCAGCGATACGGTAACGAAAGAAATTGTTTTATGTTGGGCCGCCCAATGCGGTAAGTCCGACGTAGCGCTAAACTGTCTCGGAAGAGCGATCTGCGTCGATCCTGGGCCGGTGCTTTACTTGCTGGAAAACGACGAACAGGCCAAGAACTTCAAACAGAGTCGCTTCGACCCGATGGTGGAGGAGTCGCCCGCACTTGGTGGGCTTGTTTCAAGCAAGAAACGCAAGGATGGGCAGAACTCGGAAGATCACGCCGGCTTCCCAGGCGGAGGCGTTAGCTTTCGCGGTACTCAAAAGACCGCCAAAGTTAAATCAGACCCGATCCGCTATCTGTTCTGCGATGAGGTCGACGACTGGAAGCTTGAAATCGGAACCAAGGATAATGAGCAAGGCGACCCACTCGACCTGGCCGACGTCCGAACCTCGAATTTTCCGCACAATCGCAAGACCGTCATTACCTCCACTCCGACGACCGAAACGCG
>CAZMNG010000328.1:0-5388 GCA_964567505.1 uncultured Chthoniobacterales bacterium | reverse complement strand
TACTTTAATCTTGCCGGAGCCGGAACCGGCACCGTGCTCGATGCAGTCGCGTTTATCGATGCGGACCGGTACACGCCGGTGGACTGCACGCTCATCCCGACGGGCGAACTCCACGGCGTGAAAGGGACGCCGTTTGATTTTACGGTCCCGACCCCGATTGGAGCGAACGTTCAGATGGACCATGAACAGCTCAGGCATGCGGAATCTACCCACGGCGGATACGATTTGAACTGGGTTCTAAACCATCCCGGCGACTTGAACGCCCTCGCAGCGCGTGTCACGGATCCGAAATCCGGACGGACGGTTGAAATGTACACGACCGAGCCCGCTGTCCAGTTCTATTCCGGCAACTTCCTGGACGGAACGTTGACGGGCAAAAACGGCCTGACTTATCCGCATTGGGGGGCGTTCACGCTCGAAGCTCAGCACTACCCGGACTCGCTCAATAAACGACAGTTCCCAACAACGGTTCTCGCCCCTGGAGAGCAGTATTCCCAGACAACCGTTTACAAATTCCTGGCAACGTAACCGGGACGGAATCGACGAATCCCGGCCGCCCGACAAGTTGTTTGATAGCGGTACCCGCAATGCAGGCGCAAAACCACCCCACGGACCTGAAAGACCGCAAGAAAATCACTGAGAACACCGTTTTCGCGGTCCTCATCGCGATCAGTGTATCGCACCTTCTCAATGACACAATTCAATCGGTCATCCCGGCGATTTATCCGATTCTCAAAAGCTCGTTTCACCTCAGTTTTACGCAAATTGGGCTCATCACATTGACTTTCCAACTGACGGCTTCGTTACTGCAGCCCTTCGTTGGTCTCTACACCGATCATCATCCCAAGCCGTACTCGCTTGCGCTTGGGATGGGATTCACCCTTGTCGGGCTCCTTCTACTGTCGATGGCGCGGAATTTCCCGATGATCCTCTGCTCAGCTGCGCTCGTCGGCATGGGTTCTTCAATCTTTCATCCCGAAGCCTCTCGCCTGGCTCGAATGGCGTCCGGTGGACGGCACGGATTCGCCCAATCGATTTTCCAGGTTGGCGGCAACGCCGGAACCTCGTTTGGGCCGCTGTTGGCGGCCCTTATCATCGTGCCGCATGGCCAATACAGTGTCGCCTGGTTTTCCGTCGTGGCCCTGATCGCGATCATAGTCCTTTCAAATGTCGGCCACTGGTACAAACGCAACTTGTTCAGGATCAAGCACGGGACCCCTCACAAGGATCGGACTGGGCAAACCACGCTGCCGCGCCGCCGGGTCGCTTTGGCACTCGCGGTCCTTATTGCCCTGATGTTCTCGAAGTTCTTTTACATCGCGAGCATGACCAACTACTACACCTTTTACCTCATCGGAAAATTTCGCTTACCGGTCCAAGGTGCACAGTTGCTCTTGTTTCTTTTCCTCTTTTCCGTCGCGGCCGGCACAATGATCGGCGGGCATCTCGGCGACCAGTTCGGGCGCAAATATGTCATCTGGGTTTCAATCCTTGGCGTCGCACCATTCACGCTCCTGCTCCCATATACCAACTTGTTCTGGACCGGCGTACTGACCGTGGTGATCGGGTTGATTCTGGCTTCCGCGTTTTCCGCGATCCTGGTATATGCGCAGGAATTGGTGCCCGGAAAAGTTGGGATGATCGCAGGACTATTTTTTGGGTTTGCGTTCGGAATGGGCGGCGTCGGCTCAGCCGTCCTTGGAAAGCTCGCGGATCAAACGAGCATTTACTTTGTTTTCCAGGCGTGCTCGTATCTACCGCTGATCGGGCTGCTGACAGGATTTCTGCCGAATCTGAGCCACATGGACCGCGCGCGGGCGCAGCACTAACCCGAAAAAAATCATCCGAGAAAATACCCGCCATGCGGTTCCGGCCAGTGATAAGATCTACTTCGTCTCGCCACAAGCGCCGAAACGTTTCCGGGATTGGTTCGGCTCCAAATTCGTTCCAATATTGACAAGCGGAATTTTTCCTTAATCGATTTGGATCGAATTCCGATGTAGGTTTTTTTTATGGGGGAAGGCGCTTGGCGCTTTTTCGGCTTATCTTCAGGATTTGAGGAGTTAAATCCAAGAAAGCGAAGGTTCACGTGGTAAAGTCAGGCGTCCGTCGCAACCGGCGACATATTTAAGAGCAACGAGTTCACGGCGACAATGGCCCCGAATTTAACGAAAGCATACAGAAGTCCACGCGTCGTCGCACTGGCTTTGATGATCGGGCTAGTCGGCGCCCAAGCTGCTCTCTGTGAAAGCGTTGCACCGCCCGGTACCCCCACCCCACGTCTACCCGCCCCACGTGTAGCCGCACCCGATCCAGCTCCTTTAGTTGCTTCTTCCAATTCAGCCCCGCCAAATCCCTTTGAGTCGGAGGTGAATGCTCTTGATGCGAGGCTCTCGCAGTCACCCATCACTTCCAGCCCCATCATCTTTTACGGCAGTTCCTCAATTCGCCTCTGGAAAACGCTCCAGCAGGATTTTTCAGGGTACGCAGTGCTCAATTGCGGTTTTGGTGGATCGAGGTTGACCGATTGTGTCCGGTACGCCAACAAGCTCGTAATTCCGAGGAAACCGTCGGCCATCGTGATTTACGCTGGCGACAATGATCTCGCGATCGGGACTCCGCCCGAAAAGGTCTTCCAGTCCTTCAGACAACTGTTCGCGATCTTCCGTGGCTATTCGCCTTCGATCCCGATTGCTTTTGTTTCGGTAAAGCCGAGTCCGGCCCGGTTAACGTTTCTGGACAACATTTTGAAGTTCAACCAGCTAGTGGAGGATTTCCTCAAGACACAGCCCGAAACGGTGTATATCGATGTGTGCTCCGACATGCTCGGCCAGGATCACAAACCGATTCAATCCCTTTTCCGCAGCGATCAAGTCCATCTGAGTCCGGCGGGGTATGCAATTATGCGAAAGGAAATTGGCGAATTTCTATCTCAGGATTGTCCGCGACCCCAGGACAGCCATTCGCAATAATCGCTGCCGCACGGATCCCCGGACGAAGTTTCAAATTTCGCTGTATTGATTCTCCTGTTTGAACTAGTTTTGGCCCGGCTTTGAAGTGGCACAGGCCGATGATGTGCGACGCGCGATGGGTTAATTGAAACCAAGCTCCCCTTGGTGCGTCTAAGTGATGTACGACGTTGTTCCAAGTGTTTTAAGGGTTCAAATGGGCAAACCAACATAGCAAAGCGACGCGAACAAACGGAACCAAGGGAGTTGAAGACTGTTTGCATCAATGAAGCGACTGATTGAGCTCGATATTCTGCGAGGATTTTTACTCCTGATGATGGTAGTCAATCATGCGCCGTCGCAACTCCGGGTTTTTACTGATCAGCCAATCGGGTTTTTTTCTACTGCTGAGCCGTTTGTGTTCGTTTCTGCGTTTCTCGCGGGTTTACTTTTTCAACGGCGATCCGAAAAGCAGGGGTTCCGAGCGGCCCGAGCCGCGACTGTTTCGCGGGCATTTCGCATTTACCGCGCCCACCTGGTCACCCTGCTTTTTGTGTTCATTGTCGGCGGGGTTTTTCTGGCAGAGCTTCCCGGAATTCAGAATTTGCTTGATCAATATTTCAAGAATCCCGGAGCGGCGATGCTTGCGGCGACAGCTTTGATCTTTCAACCGCCGTTAATGGACATTCTCCCGATGTACGTGATCTTCTCGCTGTTAACGCCGCTCGCGTTTTGGGCAGCGAACCGTTGGGGATGGAAAAAAGTCCTGTTCGCAAGTGTCGGCTGCTGGATCATCTCCCAGTTCCGAGTGCGTGAGATGCTTCTGGCCAGCGTGAAAGATGCGACCTATCTCAACCCTGGAGCGTTCGACCTGCTTTCCTGGCAGTTGCTGTGGCTCGGCGGACTGATCTCCGGGAAGACTGTTCAGGAGAACCGGCCGATTTTACAGCTGTCGCCGCGAGCTGAAGCCGCGCTGATCTTAATCGCAATGGTTTTTCTGGGTTTGCGCTGGTACACGATCGCGATGCAGATCGATCCAGGAAAACAATTCTGGATTCTGGACAAGTGGCATCTCGGCCCGGTGCGGGTGTTGAACTTTTTTGTAACGGCGTGGGTCGTCGCAAAGCTGCTGCCGATGCTGCAACGTTGGCAGATACCCCTCCGTCCCTTCAGCGTCGTAGGACGAAACATGCTCCCTGTGTTCTGTGCTGAGATCTGTTTGTCGGTTGTATTGGTCGGTGCGATCGATCCGAGCAGGAGCCATAAACCGCTCACAACGGTGCTGGTTCTCGCTCAGATTCTGAGCGTTTTCGTCATCGCCGAGTTTCTCGAGTGGCGATCCAATGCGAAAAGCAACAACGGGTTGCAGGTCGCCGGCGTTTCCCGATTGTAAGCTCTAAATTTTGCCTCGCTAATCCCGGCGCAGACTCCTATGTTGCCTGCCTCTGCTGCTGTTATGTCCTGGAAGCGCGCGCAAATACATGCTGAATCGATGCTGGAAAACCTGGGCCTTGGCGAGAGGCTCAAGGGAAGAAAAGACCTTCGAGGCAAGAAGGTGATTTTCGTGGACGACGGCACAAATCAGTACCGGACAATGTGCTTCACGATTGCCGCCAAACTCGTCAAGAAACGAGGCGCAGATGTGGAGACTGTTGCACCTGCGCCTGGTGAAGTACCGCACGCAAAGGTCGTCGAAGTCGAAGCGCGTCAAAAGCCAAGGGCCCCGCGACCGATAAATCGCCGGTAAGCAAGGACCATCATGAGACCGGAGCCGCTCCAGCTCGGTGCTTGGCTGGCAGGAACTACGGCATTGAGCTTACTCCTTTCGAGGTACCTGAATTATCATCCCCGCGAAATCGAGCATCTCGAGCCGGACAATCGACACGATGCGCCCCTCCTTGGACCGGGTCAGCGCATACGGATTGTGACATTCAACGTCCAGTTTCTCGCCGGGACAGATTACCATTTCTTTTACGACGGCGGTTCGGACACTCTCGTCGACCGGCGCGACATTGAAGCTGTCGCGGCAAAAGTTGCGGAATTTATCGAACGATCCGGTGCCGATCTTGTTCTGCTTCAGGAAGTGGATTGTGGCGCCCGGCGGACGGCTTACGTGGATGAATTGGCACTCTTACGGAGGTCGCTTCCGACGGTCCTCCAGAACCATGTTACGGCTTACTATTGGAAGTCCAGGTTTGTTCCGCACCGGAAAATCCTCGGATCGGCTGGCACCATGCTTGTCGTGTTTGCCCGGTACAGGATTGGATCGGCGAAACGGTATCAACTTCCGCGGACCCCTGGGAATCCGGCCGTCCAGGATTTCGGTATGAAACGGGCGATACTCGAAGTCGATCTACCTCTTGCAAACGGAAAAGGCGTAACGATCCTGAATACGCATTTAGAGGCATTTCCGAAGCGGACACGCATCAAGGAACGGCAA
>CAZMNG010000327.1:0-5394 GCA_964567505.1 uncultured Chthoniobacterales bacterium | reverse complement strand
GCCGATGACGTTCCCTGGACTCAAACGTTAAGATTTACGGAACAAGTCGCGATGGTACTTAGCAGCGGTTTCGCAGTTGAGGACCTGCAATACTTATTGCGTCACCAGATCGCCGATCCAGCCGGCAAATACCAGCAGGACCCGGACGTTCTGATGCAGGATGTAAGGGCGCTGGCTACCGTCATCCATGCGATCCAATCCCAAACCGCTCAACCCGCCGATCCCACTACGTTTACAGATGACTTGATCCGACAAAAGATCTCCCAGGTTTTCCCGCCCGGTGTGTCTCGAACGTTCATGGCTATGTGGACAGGCGCAATCCAATACACGGCTGCTCAGGTGGGCGTGTCGAGCGCCATTCCTCCAACGCTTCTCTCTGACCAGCAAAATATCCAACTCGTCTATGACCAAACGACAAGCACTCAGAACCTTATTTTTCAGGGCGTCCCGGTGGCGTCGGTGATGACCGCCATCACCAATGAATTGGGGACGCTGGTCACCAGTGGCGCGATCACAGCGGCACAACAAACCTTGTTACAAGGCCTGCTGAACGATGTCCGGGCGCAAGCCCTGGCTTTTTTTCAGGCTTACTTGCAGCAAACGGTAGGAGGCCCGCCGCAGGCTGGGTTTTTGCAAGCAGGAGACTTCGACACTCTCTTCGCCCCTCCGATGGGATCAGCGACGGCTCGGCTGAAATTGGCCGCGGAGTTTCTCCCCTACTTACAAGGACAGCTTATAAGCCAGGCAATTGTGCAAGCACTCGTGAGTAAATTGGGAACCACTGCTTCCCTAACTGAGACGCTTCTAACTAACACGGCGATCCTTTCTGATCCTACCCAACCCGCTACCTCGCCTCTGCCGCTTTTGGCTGCTTTTCAAGCTGCCGGAGATGATGGAGTCACCGTCACGTATTATTCCGACGCGGCGGAATCCGTGTCAGTGGGATCGGCAACGGTAGCTACCGCCAGCACCGATAAAAATACCAACCCAAACAAGCCGGCAAACGTCAACAGCGCGCGTTTCGAGGGATACATAGAGTTTCCCGTGGACGGCCCTTACAAGTTCACGGTTAGCCTGCCAAACAGTACGGCGTCGGCCATCTTGCAATTTGATTTCCTGACTCAGCCTCTCATCCCTGCGCCGGGCGGCGCTGGTTCCCTTAGCAATTTCGCTCAATTCAAGGCTGGTATTCCCTATCATTTCACACTCGACTACTTGAATCTGGGGGGTGGCGATGCCGCAATTGAGGTCCAAGGGGAGACGATTCCCCAGGGGCCGTTGAGCCAGCTCGTGCTTTACCCGGCAGCCTCGGTAGTAAGGTATAACCGAGCCGAAACCCTTTTGAGCAAGACATTCCAGTTAATTCAGGGGTTCGGATTGGATGAAGCCGAGGTAGTTTATCTTATCAGCTACGCCGCCGACTTCGGCGGCCTTAACTTCAACGCTTTGCCAACCCAAGTCAGTGACGACTCACCATCAAAGGCAACGAACCTTTTCGGCCGATTCTTGCGCCTGGCCAATTACGGGAATCTGAGGAAAGGACCGGCGGGAGGTACGGATGGACTCATCACCATTTTTCAGAATGCGCGGCAATTCATTCCAGCGACGGTCAACCAGCCCGCGCAACAGGTGATTCAGAACTTTTGCCAACTCATCGCCAATCTGACGCGACGGGATCCAGGAACGATTCAGACCGCAATCACCCAGCTATGGGGCCCCAGCGCTTTTGGCACGAATACGGTGGGTACGGGTCCGGAAGCCCAGATTCAGTTTACCGTGGCGCCTCTGGTTAATGACATCGGCTTCAGACGCCTTTGGGATGCCCTGCAAATGGTTCAGACTTTGGCAGTTCAACCCAACGTGCTCGGGCAGATTACCGGAATAGTCTACCCCTCTCGGGCCATGATTTCCACTAATGCGGACCCGGGCGTAACGGTCGCGGCTGCGCTTCGGAACGCGATCAAGGCTCACTACACGCCGGACCTCTGGAGACCGATTGCTCAATCGGTATTCGATCCGCTGCGCCAAGCAAAACGCGACGCTCTCTGCGCTTATGTTCTGAATCTTCCCGGAATTCAAAACTTCGGTGTTATCGACACGAACGGTCTTTTCGAATATTTCCTTGTCGATCCCGGAATGGAACCGGTGGTGCAAACATCCCGGATTCGACTGGCTATCTCCTCAGTTCAAACATTCATCCAACGGTGCTTTTTGAACCTGGAAAAGGAAGTGAAACCTTCGATTATCGATTCCGGCCAGTGGGATTGGATGAAGCGCTATCGCGTTTGGGAGGCAAACCGGGAAATCTTCCTCTGGCCCGAAAACTGGCTGATTCCAGAGTTCCGGGAAAACTCAACCGACCTTTTTCAGGCTCTGCAGAGCACACTCTTGCAAGGCGACATAACTCAGGATTTGGCGGAGCAGGCATTTACTCAATATCTTCAGGATTTAGATACCCGAGCACGTTTGGACATCGTTAGCGTATTCAATCAGCCCCCTGCGGGGTCCGATCCACTCGGCGCCAACATTCTCCATGTTATCGGGCGCAACCACAGCAAACCCCAAAAGTATTTCTACAGAACATTTTCCAACGGAATATGGTCGGGCTGGATACCGGTAACGGTGGATATTGACGGCGATCATATTGTTGCCGTCATCTGGCGCGGCCGGCTTAATCTTTTTTGGCTTACTTTCGCCCCGCAAGCGCAACAATCTGGATCCACTCCGTCGACTACGTCCGGATCCCAGAATCTTACGGCCTTAAGTTTCGGAGAATTTTCCGGTCTGGTAGACCAAGGCAAGCCGCAGAAGACAGTTCAGATTCAATTGAATCGGAGCGAATATTACCAAGGGAAATGGGCTACTCGGGTAACCAGCGACCTTACCCGATTTACGCCAATACCAGTTAGCGATAATTTTGATCCTGCGACGGATGTATACGTTCGCGCCTCCATTGATGCTGACGACGACGGCAATGAAACCTCGGTGCGGATCCACCTGGACGGCATTAACCAATCCTTCCGTTTGACGAGCAAGAACAGCGAACCGGCCTTCGGTGCTTACTGGCAACAGGCGATTAATCAAAGGTTAGGAGATACCCAGAATATTACACCGTATTTCATGCAAGGATATGATGCCACGAAGTACGTCGGGTCCTCGCCCGTGTTCCAATCTTCTTTTCCGCAGGAGATCAGCATCACGGACGCTACCGGTCAGTTTCAGATCGGCAACTCAGTCCAAGAGCCAATCCTGCAAGGCGTCAATTCGTTCGATTTTTTACCGTGCAGTAACCCAGTTGTTTTCACGTCAACGGGAATCACGCCTATGGCAGGTAGCGCTAACCCGGGCCTGACAGATACTGCTTACACAGGCTTGATATCCACGCTCTCCAGCCCCTTATTTTATCTGGATACGGCTGACCCGAACAGCAACGAGGAACTAACCTTTTTCGTGCAGCCAAACTTAACGGAGGTACCCGTATCACGACGCATTGGATGGGCTATTCCCCCCATTTTTCCAAATAGGACCATCCTCGATCCAACGTATTGGAGCGGCATCATTGTCACGTCGCAGGTCCCGATCCGCAATCAGCCGATTCCTCCAGATCTTAATTCAATTTTTCAATACCAGTCTCAAACCGATTGGCTGACGGATGAATCGTCGGGGCTCGCTTTTGGCACAGGCGTAGTCGCCAGGACGGGACGAATCGACTCGGGAGGAATCTTTTCCGGGGGAATCTCAGGAAGCGGTCTGAAAGTTATCAGCAGCTCTGGATTTGGTTATGGCAGTGCCGCTTCGCTCCGCCTCAGCGCAAAAGCAGAATCAATGCTAACCAAATCAGGCTTAACCTAACTTAGATGCCAGAAAGTAGCTGCCATGATCAATTATTCTTCGACTAATTCTCCCGCTTTAAGCTTTCACAATATAGCCGATGCGACCCTGGGTAGCCAACTTAACCTGGGGACGATCGTGCAGGGACGCCCTCTTCTCCGCACGACTTACGCCCTCGATCTCGCCTACCAGTTTTATCCGCATTTCCATCCTTACGTTTTGCAACTGGCAAGGAAACTTAGCGATACTGATTCCATAGCCGAAATGCTGGCGATGAACGTCCAGTTTCAGACCAACTCGCTTGATGGTTCTACTAACAGCATCCCGGGCAGTACACGAGCGGTGCTCTTAAGCGTTCCCTCGGGCGCTCAATTGCTGGATTCTGATCAAAACCCGGTTCCCATTGGCGCGCCGTTAAACCTGGCTGATAGCAGCTCCCTTGCCGTCGTTGTTCCGACTGGTACAACTCTGTTAGGCGCAGACGGATCCATCTCCACACTGTCGGCGGCAGTCCAGGTTTCCTTGACCTTGCCAATCTCGATCCCGGAGTCCACCACGAGCGGCGTTCAAATCACTTTGCCGGCCGGGACCTCCGTTACCGGCGCCGGCTCGAACACGGCCGCCGCCTTGCCCAGCGCCGAGTCTTTTATTATCCCCGACCAGACCTCGGTGACGCTGCCAAGCGCCGCCGCCGCAACTAGTTCCGACGGCACGCCCGTGTCGCTGCCCGCCGGCAGCCAGGTCTTATTGCGAACCGGAATTCCAATGCCGCAACTATTCGAGCAGATTTTTACTACCAATTATTATCCATCCCAATATGTCCAGACACCGTTTCCGGTGAAGGAACTGGATTTCTCTACCAGCGGAGCGTATTCGATCTATAACTGGGAGCTATTTTTTCACGCTCCTCTCCTGATCGCGATCCATTTGAGTCAAAACCAGCAGTTCCAGGACGCGCAAAATTGGTTCCACACCATCTTCGATCCTTCGGACGACAGCGACGGTCCCACTCCCGCGAGGTTCTGGAAAGTCCGGCCTTTCCAATCCACCGACGCTCAGCTGATCCAGGAACTCCTGGTGAATCTGTCGACGGGCGAGAACCCGCAACTGCAACAAGATACTATCAACTCCATCCAAGCCTGGACTCAAGCGCCCTTCCAGCCTTTTGTCGTCGCCCAATACAGGCCAACCGCTTACATGCTGAAGACGGTGATGGCTTACTTGGATAATCTGATTGCCTGGGGCGACAGTCTGTTCCGGCAATACACGATCGAGACCATTAACGAGGCCACCCAGATATACGTGCTGGCCGCCAATATCCTTCAAACCAAGCCGCAGGTGGTACCGGTAAAGGAATCGAGTGCAGCCCTGACTTACGCCGGCATCCGGCCTAAATTGAATGCGTTCAGCGACGCGCTGGTGGACATGGAAGTGGATATCCCCTTTGACGTCGCCCCAGATCCTGCACCTGCAGCAGACCCAACCGGCCCGAATTCAATAGCAAGCATCGGCCAAGCCCTTTTCTTTTGTGTGCCTCAGAACGACACTCTTTTAGGCTATTGG
>CAZMNG010000326.1:0-5396 GCA_964567505.1 uncultured Chthoniobacterales bacterium | reverse complement strand
ACGCGATATGGCGACGCTGCGGCTTTGACTGGGATATACCAGTTACGCGCGATTTCGTTGAGATCGATGGTCGTTTCGAGTTCGTTCTCTCGATAGACTTCGAGAAAGAGCTTTCTCGGCGTCGGGAATTCCGAGTAATCGAAATCCCAATACGCGAACAGCCAATGCGGATCGCGTGCGATCAAGAACATATCGCCGTATCCAGTCGGCAGCGTTCCCAAGTCTTCAAACTTCAGTTTATCACTCGGGTCGCTGGGACCTGTAGCCGTCGTTCCCGGCATCGAGACGTTGTCTTCGGATGCCGGTTCGTCCGCTTTTCGCGAGTCACTACTTTTTTGAGAACCTTTTTTGCTCATTATCTAACCCTCATGCGCGCGTCGGGGTTCGCACCCGCCAATCGTGGGCCAATTCTGATGAAATGCAAATTGAATTTGGCGATGCAGCGGGCACTCAAGCCACCGTTCTGCTGACACGTCACATTCGTTTACAACTCTCTGCTATTCGCCGGCGGCGACATCGGACTCGGCGAGCGCCTCGCTGATCGACGACTCTTTTGATGTCAGTCCGGCAAGATAAGCGTTCCGTGGGTGCAGGTTAATTGAGCGTTCGATGTTCGCCGGAAATTCGAGTCGTGAAAATATCGCGTAAGCGATCCGGGACCGGAGCACATCTTTGTCTCCGTACCCACTCGGCTCATTGCTCGACCAGAAGCGAACCCTCTCGACACCATTCACAACGGCCCGTCCGAGATAGATCACCGAATGCCCATGCTCCCGGCGGCCGACAGCCGGGTTCCAAAAGATCTTCATGAAATCGCCAGGTCTTGCCTGGTCGAACGAGGTGAAATTGCGCCCCAGCTGCAGTTCGCGAAAAAGGCAGGCGGTTCCGGGGCCGTTCGCATTCCATCGGCCCCAGATCCCAACTCCGTCCGGTTGTCCTTTGATTGCGAGCGCTTGAGCAAGGCCGGGTCCAAGTTGCGATTCGGGCACCAGCGACTGGATCGCCTGCACGAAGACCAGGTAAGTTGCTCCGGAACAATATGTGGTTGGGGCTGCGGACGGATCCACGTGAAGCCGGCCGCCCTGCACCTGAACGGCAGACTGAAGAGCGCGCGTAGCACTTGTGCTTGCGGAATAGCCACCACCAATCGGCATGGTTTGCGTGAGTGAGACGATCACACCATTCGGATCTTTCGGCGGAAACGAGATTCCTTGCGCATCCAGAAACGCACAACTAAACAGCAACAGGCTGAGAACCGGAGCGAAACGATTCATAGAAACAGGTCGAGATACTTGCGGGCGCGTTCGACTGGATCGGAGAGACCAGCCACGGCAGTAAAATCGCCTCGGATCGCTTCGAGTGAATATTTCTCCGCTTCGATCTCTCTGCGTGACCGGTAGCCGCGCCTTCTCAAAACATCGGTTAATCCGTTCCGACCTTGATAAGAGTACTGCAGTTGAAGCGCAGCGACCGCAAGCGTGAGAACCCATGCGGCCCACTTCTTGCCTCTCAACAGCAGCAGTGTGACACCGGCGATCGTCAACGCGGCGCCTCCACGGTAAACGAAACTTTCGATTGGGACTTCTTCCGCGAGTTCCTCGATTCGTTTGCTCAGAAGTTGGGCCGGCCGATTCGCGTAGAAATAGATGCTGCGCGCCGTATCACGATTGATCTCCTTGCGAGGCTTCAAACTGGAGATACCGGAGCTGGGGTCTGGGTCGGCCGAATTGAGAACCAGTTCCGCCTCAACTCGTCCGGTTTCCTGGTGGATTCGGAGCAGGACTTCATCCTGGAAGTGAGCGGAATGGATTGCGGCTTCGATCGCGTCAATCCTTGTCGAAAACGAGGATTCTTTGGAGGGTGAACGAAACCACCATTTAGAATCGACAAACACAACTTCGAAGAGGGTCTCCGGCATACTGTGCAATTTTGGTTCAGGGATGGGAGCTGGCAACAATCATCTGGCGACGGGCCGGAGTAAAGCTTTACGTGCGCGTGGGCGGAATTACCCAATTCTCGTATTGCTGCTTGCGTGAACTGCGCGTGCCTCATAGTGTTCGGTTGAACATCTGGCTATGTCCGAACTTACTGCCCGCCAAAGAGAGGTGCTCGATTTCATCCGGCAACAACAGAGAGAAACCGGGTTGCCTCCTTCCAGCCGTGAAATCCAGGCCTATTTCGGGTTCCATAGTCAAACTGCCGCGATGAATCATTTGCGCGCTCTTGAACGAAAAGGCGTGATTAGCCGAACGCCTGGAAAGGCTCGGTCGGCGGTTGATCCGAGTTTGCGATTTCTTTCGGGACTCCGGCCGGTGCCGGTGCTGGGCCAGATTCCGGCAGGTATGCCGGCGGAGACCACTGAAACTGCGGGCGCAAAGTTAGGGGTGGACCTTGCGGCGTTTGGCGTTCAGAGCAACGCGGAAGTGTTTGCGCTGAAGGTCCGTGGGGATTCAATGCTCGGCGCTCAGATTGCCGACGGGGACACCGTCCTGCTGCAGCGGCGTAGCCCGAAGAACCGGGAGATCGTTGCGGCATTAATTGACGGTGAGTCGACTTTGAAACGTTATGTTGTCAATCATGGCGAACCGTTCCTGAAAGCGGAGAATCCGTCCTATCCGGATCTCATCCCGGCCGCAGAACTCGTGATCCAAGGGGTCATGATCGGGCTTCTCAGGCGTGTGCCTTAATCCGGGTCGCCATTTCTATCATGCGCCAAGCCCGGGGGCTGCAGAGCTGCGACCGCCGGTGGCAAAGCGATATTGCCAGTTGACTTGGATGAGAGGGTATTGCCATCGTCATTGGGAATATGAAAATTTTTGCGCTGCTTCTCGCTCTGATCTTCGTGCGCGCCGCGGTCGCGGAAGAGGAGAATGTATTCGGGTACCAGGAAGTCGTCCAAAAGGCTCAAGAACTCTCCAAAAAGCCTTTTGCGGTTCAGAACCAGGAGCTGTCACCGGAAATTCAAAGTCTCGACTACGATCTTTATCGTCGGATCCGTTTTCTACCGGAGCGCTCGGTGTGGCCCGATGCTCCTTATCGACTCGGTTTTTTCCATCCGGGCTATTATTTCAAGCGGCGGGTTACATTCGAGGAGATCGCGAAAGATCGTCTGCGCGACATCCCGTTTTCACCGGAATACTTCTATTACGATAAACCGCTTCAATTCAGCGGACACGAGGCATTCGTTGGCTTCAAGACATACGTTCCGTCGAGCCAGCCGGGTGTGCAGGATGAATTCATGTCGTTTCTCGGGGCCAGTTACTTTCGAGCAATCGCCAAGGGACTTCACTGGGGATTGTCAACGCGCGGGTTGGGTGTCAACACCGGGATCAATGGACCGGAGGAATTCCCGGATTTTCGTGAATTCTGGATGCGGAAACCGAATCCGACGGATGATCATCTCGAATTCTATGCCCTTCTGGACAGCGAGAGCCTCACGGGGGGATACCAGTTCGATGTTCAGTACGGCGTGATTACGACGATCGACGTGAAGGCGACGATTTTTCTTCGGAAAAAGCCGGAAGTGATCGTTCTAGCGCCACTGACGAGCATGTTCTATTTCGGCGGTAACACGGTCAATAAACCGACGCTCAAACCTGACTATCAACCGACGGGCAAAACCGAATTTTCGATGAATAAGACGGACTTTCATCGCCGGGAATTTCGTCCACAGGTCCATGATTCAGATGGATTGCTACTGGACACGACCTCTGGCGAAAAGCTTTGGGCTCCGCTGAATAATCCGCGGGCGGTGGATGTTCGTCTATTTTCGAACGTGCTTTCCTATTCGCTCGTCCAGAGAGATCGGGACGTGAACGATTACCTCGATCGCGAAGCGGAATATCACATGCGGCCGAGTGTCACGGTGATTCCCAAGAGCGACTTCGGGGCGGGGTATGTCCGGCTCCTCGAGCTCCCGAGCAGCGACGAATACTCGGATAATATCGTGGCGGGATGGCAACCGCAGAAGCTGCCGGAGCCGGGATCGAGCTTCGAATTTGCGTATCAGCTGAAATGGCGCGGCGACGAACCGGATACAAACCAGTTTCGGGTGTTATCGACGACGGTGCGACCGAGCCCAGGGTCGAATGAGACCCGTTTTGTGATCGAGTACGGCAAGCCGGAAAGCGGGGAAACCATTCCAGTAGCGGAATTGAAACCGTACATCCTGGCGGGGCCCGGTGGTCAGGTGAAGGATGTCCAATTTACGCCGACTTACCGCGGATGGCTTATCGGCTTCACTGTGTTCGATCCTGACAATTTACGGCCGTTGGACCTGAGCTGTGTTATATTACGTGGTGAGACGTTCTGCTCAGAGAAATGGCAATATCTCCTGAATATCTAACGTTGCTTCGAATAGGCATTGATTCGTCTCCGGAGTGGAAAGAGGCCTGGGAACGGATCAACGACTATCTCGATGCACTCCGAACGCCGGAGAGTGTCGACCGGGAGTTGATTCTGCTCACGAGTTTCGAACGTGCCATTGTACGCAAACGTCACGAACCCTCGACGCCGGCAACCGAACTCGCATTTGAAGAAGCTCAGAAGACGCTGGACGAAGCGCTCAAACACCTGATCGGCGCAGCGGTTTCCGAAGACCGTCGCTCAGTAGAGCAGCGGGTAAGACTCTATTTAACCGAGAGCGTGGATGGTAATCTGCTCGGCCGGACCGATGAGATGCCGGAGGAATTTCAGCAGGCCCTGCGAGAAGTTCGGCTGCAACCGGCACCTAATCTCCAAGTGGCGAGCATCGTGGCGCGGCCACTCGAGTTTTCGTCGCATGGAAAGGGGCTGATCTACTTGGCCGAAAAGCTTTCTCCGTTGGGAGCGAATCACGTCGTTGGGTGGCTCATCGGACTGGGGATCCTAGGGTTTCTCGTCGTGACCAGCCTTTACAGAGGATGATATATCGGCAACCCTACCACTTTAGTGCGGTGCACCATCAGGGCGCTGCGGCTGAGTAATGTCGCAGGGACCAAATTTGCTTCCGGTCAGGTTTATGAGTGGCAATGATCGTTCTGGGAAGTTTGTCCAACTGATTTCGTCCGTCGCCGACGAGGCGGCGTTTGATCGAAAGGTTGAACAACGCCGGTGGGCCGTTGCATCTGTGACCTGCGGGATTTTCGCGCTCGGTCTTTGGATGATGATCGACGTCGTCGGGGCGCGCGGCTGGACCTCTCTGGAGGTCGCGGCAACTGTCATTTTTGCCATCCTGTTCGCGAGCCTTTCGTTTGGATTTACGCAGGCGTTTCTAGGTTTTCTGGTCCTGGCCGAAGGACATGAACCGCTCAAAATCACGAATACTCTCGATGAAAGAACGCCGCTGGTTTCGACGGCAGTCGTCATGCCGGTTTACAACGGCGCATCCTTGGTGGAGCGCGCGTTGCGATCACTGC
>CAZMNG010000325.1:0-5396 GCA_964567505.1 uncultured Chthoniobacterales bacterium | reverse complement strand
CAAGCCGCGATTTCGTTGGAGCAAGCCCGGTTGTATGGCGAGCTCAAGGAGGCTAATCAAGTGCTGCAGGCCGAGATCAACGAGAGGAAGCTCGCCGAAGCGGCGCTCGAAAAGAGTAGCAGCGAGTTGCGCAAGAGCGAGCAGCGCTTGCAGGATATCGTAGATAACACCACTGCGGTAGTGTTTATCAAAGATCTGGATTTTCGGATTGTGATGGTTAACCGCGAATATGAACGCTGCGTCGGTCTCCAGCGCGACAACATCCTTGGAAAAACAGACTTTGAGATCCTTCCACGTGATGTGGCCGAGGCAATCCGCGCGAACGATCTGAACGTGGTCAAAAGTGGCGTTCCGATCCATTTCGAAGAGATTGTGCCCTCCAATGTGGATAATCGCTACTACGTTACCGCCAAATTTCTTTTGCGCGATAGCAGCGGCAAACCATACGCGCTTTGCGGTATTGCAACCGAGATCACGGCTTTGAAGCGGGCCGAAGAATTGGAAAAGAAAATGGCGCGCGAACGTGAGTCGCTTGCGCGCCAGCGAGCTATGCAACTTGCGAAGGCAAACGAGGCCCTTCGAGGATCTCTGGACGCGCTCGCCACGGTTCCCGAGTTGGACCTCTTTCTGGGCCGGGTAATGGCTGCTATCTCTGGTCAGCTGGGAGCCCCCACAGCGGGGCTCCGATTGCATAACACCGGGACCGATAGCTGGACCATGGAACTTGTCTTCAAAAACGGCCGAGTGACGTCCGCCGCCGAGGCCGGTTTTCCGGAAAGTGTGCGCTCTCAAAGCGAAATCCAGATTAGCTCCTTTTTGAAATCAGTCGGGGTCTACCGTATGGGCGAGCCGCAATCCGCAATCTTTGATCGTCTCAGAGACTACTTCCTCTCTCTTGGCGTAAAGACCTTGCTGACGATACCTCTGTTCTCTCGTGAAAAGGCGATCGGACTCCTGACGCTCGCCTTTGCGGAGGACCGCGAATTCCGAACAGAAGAGCTTGAAATCGCGACGGCCTTGGCAACTCAAGCCAGCCTTGGTATTCAGCTTGCCAAATTAGCGGATGCAGCGCGCGAATCGGCGGTCCTGCAGGAGCGAAACCGTCTGGCCGGTGAGATCCATGATTCGCTGGCGCAAAGTTTCACCGGGATTTCGATGCAGCTTGGCATGGCTCAGGAACTCCTTTTGGACAAGAACGATAACGCTTTGAGCTACGTCCGGCGAGCCGACGACCTCGCCCGGTTCGGCCTCGCTGAGGCCCGTCGGTCCACGTTGAGTTTGCATTCGGCGATGGTTCAGGACTAAGGGCTGATCGAAGCGCTGCGACTGTTGGTGGCGCGATCGAATATTCCTGACAGATTAGCCTGTACCTTTAGCTCGAACCTCGTGCATGACAAAGGCCTGCCCGCTTTAGTCCGTCAAGATCTGCTGCGTATTGCGCAGGAAGCCTTGAGCAACGCTGTGCGCCATGCCAAATCAACCAGCATCAGCGTCACGCTTCGATGCGATCGGGTAAGCCTGACGCTCGAAGTCAGAGACAATGGATCCGGCATGGCCACAGAGTCTGGAACTGGCGAAGGGTTCGGATTAGCCAACATGCGGGCAAGGGTCAAAAAACTAAAGGGCTCATTAAAAATTCGAACGGCCCTCGGGCGTGGGACCAGCATCATTGTGCGCGTACCGTTCGCTCCGCCTGAGATGCCCGAGTCAATCCAGGCGGTGCCGAATGCTCGCGCGTAGCCTGAACATTTCACAAGTCTTCGGACTTGTGAAATGTTCACCCGCTGCAAGCTGCTCGGGAAGCAAAAAGAGGGACAGGTCAGATAGGTCAGATAAGCGGAGAAATTGAAAGGAAGCGCGTCCGGAGGCAGGCAAAGTATTTTAGGGATAAAAAAGTGTCCAAACAATCCATTAGGTCGAATCTAAAGAATCAAGATTTTGCCTGGCAAATCTTGATTCTTTAGATTCGACCCTAATTGGGGGACCGCTGAAGAGGATGACTCAACTTCTAAATTGGATGACCTCAGCCGCTTGGTTGGACGCGCGTTTGTTCTAATCCCCTCGCGGGCCAGGGAGCAACCACTGCCGAGCGCCTCGGCGTAGCCGCAATAGCGATAATCTTTGGGATCGACACACAGACCGGCGCGGACCGGGTTAAGGTCAATGTACGCAGCAACTGCGGCCACGGCCTCGCCCCCTTCGAGCAGAACACTCTTAAAGCGCTCGGCCCAGAGCACCCCGTAGCGACCATGACGGCGGTTGTAGCCTTGGGCGAAGCGACCTTTGAGCTCCTTGACGAAGATCGAGATGTCGTGCGTGCGTCTGCGATAGGGCTCCAGTTCGGCCTCAGCTGAGCCGTGGCGAGAAGTCTGGAAAATGAATCGACGGTCGACCACCCTGGAAACGCAGTGGTAGAAACTCGGACCCTCAGCCTTGACGCGCGGGAATCTCATGGGTGTGAGACGAAGCCCACACAACAATATATAAACGTGTAGCGGTAAATCCGCGAATCTTCCAATATCTGACCTGTCCCTCCTATCCCGCTTCCCGATATCTGACCTGTCCCTCCTATCCCGCTTCCCTCCTATCCCGCTGACGAAATACTTCCATTTCCGTGTGAAACGCGCTTGATTAGGTCTCTGGACGACTTCCTATCAGATCAGCTGGCAATCATTTCAGAATTCCTGAAGAGCCCACGGTCCGTCGGCGCTTTGGCGCCGAGTTCTCGCTTTCTCGCGCGAGCGATTGTGGCCGCAGCAAACCTTAAAGTGCGCCGCTCGATCGTCGAATTTGGCCCGGGGACGGGGGCCTTCACAAAATATATCTCCGACCAGCTAAGGCCTGATCAGCGCTACATTGGTATTGAGCAAAATAGACGGTTCGCTGAATTGCTGAGGCGAAAATTTCCGCATTTGATTTTTGTGAACAGGTCTGTTGAGGATCTGCGGCATATTGCCGCCGACCTCAATCTTGGCACTATCGACGCGATTATTTCCGGCCTGCCCTGGGCGTCATTACCAACGCAGGTTCAGGAGAACGCCTTTAAGACAATGCGAGGACTTGTTGGTTCTGATTTGGTGTTCTGTACGTTTGCGTATCTCCATGCGTTGGCTCTGCCGGGGGCCCGGATTCTACGGGCCCGATTGCGAGCGGAGTTTCGGGAGGTTAGTTGGAGCCCGATTGTGTGGCGAAATTTCCCGCCCGCGCTTGTATGTGTGTGCCAGCTCTGAATGAGCGGCGTTGCGGTGCCGTGGCATCCATCAGCGCGATGGCGATTTCGTAACTGGCGTTTTGTGGGGACTTTTGCTTGACTTGCCCTTTTACTCGCTAGGTTGGTAGGAACCACCCAATGCCCGCAGACACGAAAGCTGCTTCCGGTTATATCGCCGAGAAATTCAACGCCGGTGACGGGGTTCCGCTTTTCTGCCGTGTCTGGGAACAGTCAGGTCCGTTAGTTGGCACAGTGATCATCGTTCACGGCATGGGTGAACATTCCGGCCGCTATGTGCACGTTGGAAAATTTTTTGCCGAATCCGGGTTTCGGACGATAGCATTTGACCAGCGCGGCCATGGCCGCAGTGGCGGACGACGGGTATTCGTAAAACAATACAAAGCCCTGGGGGAAGACGTTTCAGGCATCGTCAATCGTTTCGCGGGTGGGTTCACATTCCTTTTCGGACATAGTTTTGGCGGACAGGTCGTGCTCTGGACTGCACAGCACTTCGAGCTCAAGATAACCGGGTTGATCGTGAGCGCGCCGTGGCTGGCGCTTACGCGGCCGCCTCCGAAATGGAAGGTGTCTCTAGGCAGATGGTTGAATACCAGATGGCCCGGGTTTCGTCTCCCGACCGGGGTCCGTTCTGAGAGTCTTTCCCACGACCAGGCGCATCTCGATTCGCTGGAAGATCTCGATCTGGTGCATGGATTTGTAACCGTCGGCCTTTTTACCCAAGGGGAAAGCGCGGCGACAGAAATCCTCAGCACTACCCGGATCGGCTGCCCGATACTTCTGGCGCACGGCGATGAAGACGAACTCACTTCGCGGAATACTGTGGAAGAATATTTCTCCCGGCTTCAGGCCCCGTCAAAGACGCTCAAGATCTATCCCGGTCTCCGGCACGAGTTGCACAACGAAACGACGCGGGTGGAAGTATTGAGCGATTATGTGGGTTGGATGAAATCGATCATTCAAACTGTCCTTGAGCGAGAGGGAGTTCAGAACCGTAATTGATCGTCGCGGTGTGGGGGCGCAAGGGAAAAGAGGGACAGGTCAGATAAGCGGGTACGGCGCAACCGCGACGCGGCCGACGAGCGTTGTCGCCGGCTCGCGTCTTGATCTGGCAGCGGTGGCGAGCGGTCACGCTTGCGCCGCCGCGGATCCACAGCCGCAGGTCGCGGACGACGGCGACGCCGTCTCGGGCCAATAGGGTTTGTCCGCGTCGGCGAACTCGCTGGTGCCATAACGATCATGGTACCGGACCCATTCCATCGAGAAGCCCAGGTGGTCTTCGTCGCGGCCCTTGGGCACCAGGTCGAGGATCCTGTAGGTGCCCATGAGTAGCTCGACGCCGCGCCCGTAGGTGGAGTACGTATGGAAGACGGTGCCGGCGGCGTCCTGGTAGAAGACGCTGAGACCCGGCGCCTCCGCGCTGGGGAACTCCTGCATCGTGTAGTTGTAGTTTACCTTGCCCTGCGCCAACTCCTCCTCTGTGAACGACACGTGGAAGTCAGCGTTGAAATCGCCGCCGTAGGACGACACCCACTTGAAGCGCCAGCCCATGCGTTTCTTGAACGCCTCTATTTTGGCCAGCGGCGCCCGCGAGACTGCCACCATCGTGACGTCGCGGGCTGCCAGGTGCGGCAACATGCCGTTGATATGGTCGCACCCGAACGAGCAGCTTGGGCAACCCTCTTGCCAATCCGGTCCGAACATGAAGTGGTAGATGACCAGTTGGTTGCGCCCTGCGAACAGATCCGCAAGCTTCACCTTGCCGCCGGGCGCGTCGAAAACGTAATTCTTCTCGACCTTCACCCACGGGAGTCTGCGCCGTTCGGCACTCAATTCATCGCGCAGCCGGGTGGATTCTTTCTCCTTTTCCAGCAACTCCTTGCGAGCCGCAATCCATTCCTCTTGCGATACGATGTTGTGTTCTCGCTCCAAAGTCTGCAGCTCAGCCACATTAGTATATGTGCTCATAATTGCCTTTCATTTTTTGGATGATTTCGCGCCCCGATGTCCACTCCGGGAACGCCCTCGCCGGCGGCGCATGCAGCATCCGCCTTAAAGCAAACGTGGCATCCTTTTGTGGTTTGTCCACTTGGATGTCCCCCCTCTTAATCCTAATCGCAGGGGCGAACCTTCGGCTTCGGACCCTGGACCGTTCTTGGGATTGCAC
>CAZMNG010000324.1:0-5416 GCA_964567505.1 uncultured Chthoniobacterales bacterium | reverse complement strand
CCACCAAAATATGGCGCTTGCGGCCTTTCACGCGCTTGTGCGCATCGAATCCGCGCATGCCGCCGCGTTCTGTGGTCTTTACCGATTGACCGTCCATAATGACGACTGAGGGACAGGCGGCCCGGCCGGTTTGCCGTCGAGCTTGCCGGTACATTGAGCGCTGGATACAAGTCCGGACACCAGCGATCTTCCAGGCTCAGGACTGCGGCGCTCGGTTGGCAGTCTCGTCCGGCCGCCTGGCGCACCCATCCGCGGACCGTGTCATTGATTCTTTCCCAGATCCCTCTGCGGCGCCACGACCAGAAATAATGATAGACCGTGCGCCAAGGTGGCAGAACACTCGTGGGCACCGCACTACGCTCTTCGCGAAATATCATGTACAATTCAGCATCCCGCTGGAACACCGGAGATTGGTCAATGACTTTCGCACGGACGACCCGGTCGAATGTGAGGAATTCATTGCTGACCTGTTGCTGCGCGGGTACAAGATTAATTCCCTCGTCCACGACGGCGCCCCGCTGTCCCGGTCTGAATTCGATTCTGCAGTTAAACGGCGATTCACCTTCTGTACGAAACGTAAACCGATTTGACTCCGACATGCTGACCTCGAGAATTTCGGCTTCCACGCCTGGCGATTCAAACTGTAACCGCGCATTTTCCCAACTTGGAATATCTTCCTCTAATCGACCCTCGACCAGCCACGTGTTTGGATCATGGTCCAGCTCGACGCGGATGAACGAACGTGGTTGGAAACCTATTTTCGGAATTCAGAGACCCCGATCGATAGTCACGGTCGAGCGCGATAAGCTCGACGATTGGATGATGCAATCCTGTTCACACCAGGAGAGCCTAGCTCGACCTTCGCACCCAGCTCGTGCGTGATCGCCTTCCAGCCTTCCCAGTCCTTTTCACCCATCGGGTCTTCGAGGAACACGATGGGGTAGCGCGCCACCCAATCGGCGAATCATTTCGATTTGGTGGACTGGTCGGACTTGAAGTACCTGGAGCGCCCGTCCTCCCACATTTCGCTGGCCGCCGGATCGAGGCAAATGGAGATGTCCGTACCTGGTGTATCGCCCGCTTTCTCGAATCACCCGGACGGCTTCCTCGTTCGACTTGAGGTCAGGCGCGAAGCCGCCCTCGTCGCTCACGCCATTCTCGCACGCCTGCGCCGCGACACGCGCGCATGCCATCGAGACGGCGAGAATGGCTCGATCTAGACGGCAAACATCAGCGAAGGCCTCTTGGCTACGGCCATTAATCTCACGCGCAGATCGAATTCTGCGACCGAGTTCAAAAAAAATCTATTGAAGCTTCAAGCACATGTGAAGGATCGTCTTTACAGCGGGAATAGCTAGCCGTATTAGAATCAGCGTTATTCCAGCGAACCGCCTCCTCTCGGCACGGCGCCCGACTAATGAGGCATTTGACAATAAGCAAATGCTGGTTTATCCTAGATTAGTTGTCATATTAAGTGACGCTGGAATCAACACATTTTTTCGTCTATTAGGTATAAAATCAAAAATAGTAGATTGATTTGAGCTCCTATTTGATAACACAAGCACCCATTGATGCGAATCGGTGGGTGTCTGTATTTTATCGATTAGTTCTAATTAATCGGCCCAACTTACAGGGGTGAACCGCAACGGGCTTGAGCTGAGTTTATCCAGGATCACGAGGCGTGGGCTGTGGTATTGCTTCATTTCTTCTGGCGAGCAGGAGGTGGTCGGAAGTGTACGTGAAAAAACGCCTGGCGGGGATCATGGCAAAGACGCGTCAGCTTGCTCATTTCCTTTATGCAAGCTTTGCGTTGCGCTGGCATATTCAGACCCTTTCGATGCCAAAGGAGGCTCAGTCCTGCTGACTACTATCCGAGTGCCGGCTGATGTTATGCGCCCCGATGCAGCCCCGCTGTTCGTGCGGGTGGCAAAAGTTTCGGATGGTTGCTCGGTTCTTCCTGAGGAACGGATCATAAAGTCATTAATACTAGGCGACCTTTGACTAAAAATGTGCTATGCTCCTTTTGCCTAGAATCTCGATTCTACGCGGTTCTCTCGAAAGCTGCTTCAAGTGGCCTATCGTCAAATCCACGCCGATCGAAGTCCCGGGAACGGAAACGGCCAAAAGGCCGCGAAAGTGTTCGAGTAGGCAGAAAGGATCGAAATGGCGTTCTTACGCCTGGCAGGTACATAATGAACGAATTCACAGACAAAAATGAACAGGCCTTTCTTGACGCCTGCGGAGCAATAGGTGCTGAGCCTAACCCAATGTTTAACACGCAGAAAGGGCGGTACCTTGTTTCGGAATTCTTAAAAAATCCAGTGTCGTGGCTGGAAACTGAAATCCTGTATTACTCTTACACAACGCGGGAAGAGGCCCATGAGGTCGCCGCCGGCATCGATCGAATGATCAGTGAGGGCGTACCAGTTGGCCAGAGCAAGTTGTTTCCTCGACCAAAGCATTCAAGCGCGCTATCGGACAGAACGTTCGGGTCCTGACTCTAGGAGGATACAGAACTTATGGCAATCAATGTGAAACCTCTCGGCGATCGCGTGCTGGTTCAGTTGCTCGAAGAGAAAGAAGTCAAGAAGGGAGATATCATCATTCCCGACACGGCGAAAGAGAAGCCTCAGGAAGGTACCGTCGCAGCCGTCGGCACTGGCAAGCTCGATGACAATGGCAAGAAAATCGAATTCAATGTCAAAGTCGGCGACAAAGTCCTCTTCTCCAAATATGGCGGCACCGAGATCAAGATCGACGGTGAGAATTACCTGATCATGCGCGAGGACGACATCCTCGGAATCATTGGGTAACCATTAAAGACGCTCACTAAATAGATTTATGGCAGCAAAACAATTGCAGTTTGATGAGGCAGCCCGGCACGCGCTGCTCAGGGGCGTGGAAAAGCTCGCGAGAGCCGTTAAGGCCACACTGGGACCGTCCGGACGCAACGTCGTCCTGGCCAAGAATTACGGTAGCCCAACCATTACGAAAGACGGCGTTACCGTGGCGAAGGAAATCGAGCTCGAGGACCCGTACGAAAACATGGGCGCTCAGCTGGTCCGCGAGGTCGCTTCCAAGACCTCCAATGTAGCCGGTGATGGCACAACAACCGCGACCGTTCTGGCCGAAGCAATCTTTCGCGAAGGCCTCAAGAACGTGACCGCAGGCGCAAATCCGACCTCGCTGCAGCGAGGTATTATGCAGGCGGTTGAGGCGGTCGTCGAAGAGCTAAAGAAAATCTCCAAGAAAGTGTCGGATCGGAAGGAGATCGCTCAAGTCGCGACCGTATCGGCCAACTGGGATACAGCGATTGGCGATATCATCGCCGACGCGATGGACAAGGTTGGCAAGGACGGCACGATTACGGTTGAAGAGGCAAAAGGGATCGAAACCACACTCGAAGTGGTGGAGGGTATGCAGTTCGATAAAGGCTACCTGTCTCCGTACTTCGTGACCAATGCCGAGAGCATGGAAGTTGCCCTCGAGAACGCTTACGTCCTGATTCAGGAGAAGAAGATTACCAGCCTGAAAGATCTTCTTCCGCTTCTCGAAAAGGTCGCGAAGGCTAGCCGCCCGTTGCTCATTATCGCGGAGGACATCGCAGGCGAAGCTCTCGCAACGCTCGTGGTAAACAAGTTACGGGGCACCCTCCAAGTTGCCGCAGTGAAAGCGCCCGGCTTCGGCGACCGCCGCAAAGCGATGCTGGAGGATATCGCGGTGATCACCGGTGGTCGTTGCCTCACCGAAGACCTTGGGATCAAGCTTGAAAACATCACGCTGGAAGATCTTGGCCGGGCAAAGCGGATCACGATTGACAAGGAAAACACGACGATCGTTGAGGGCGAAGGTTCGACCAAAGATATCCAAGGCCGAATTAAGCAGATCCGTCGTCAGATCGAAGAAACCACTTCGGACTACGATCGCGAAAAATTGCAGGAGCGTTTGGCCAAGCTCGCCGGCGGCGTTGCCGTCATCAATGTCGGCGCCGCGACCGAGACCGAAATGAAGGAGAAGAAAGCTCGCGTGGAAGATGCCTTGCATGCGACCCGTGCGGCCGTCGAAGAGGGTGTCGTTGCCGGAGGAGGCGTTGCTTACCTTCGCGCACAAAAGGCGCTCGATAGCATTAAGCTGGAAGGTGATGAGGCAGTTGGTGCGGAGATCGTGCGCCGCGCACTCGAGTTTCCGACTCGCCAGCTCGCCAACAACGCTGGCCAGGAAGGCGCTTTGATCGTCCAGGAAGTCAAGAAGCGCGGCGGCAATGAAGGATTCAATGTGGCTACCGGCAAATACGAGGACCTGGTGAAGGCCGGCGTCGTCGATCCGACCAAGGTGACCCGCACGGCCCTGCAGAACGCCGCTTCGATCTCCGCTCTCATGCTCACCACAGAAGCATTGGTGACCGAGATGCCCGAGAAAGAAAAACCGGCTTCGGGTGGTGCGGGCGGCATGGGCGGTATGGATTATTAAGCCACACCGTTCCAAGCTGAGTTCGAAACCCGATCCCGATTTTGGGGGCGGGAAGTCAAAACGCAATATAGCAACCCAGGCAAGTGAAGCAGAGCAGCGAAGGTGAGAAAGACGGGTCTGCGTCCTGCCTGAACCCAAGTTGCGTAAGCCCAATTACTATCGGTCTATGACTCTGCAGGAAGCCGAATTTATCGCGAACGAATTCAATAAGTTGACTTCTGTTCAGTCCGCAGAGGTCGTGCCGAACGTGGACGGCTATTACAGTGTGCTCGTAACACGCACGGACGGCCGCCGAGCCGTATCTTGCGATCTAGACACCGCTGACGGGGCCCTTACAGTTGTTAAGATCGAAGAAGCTTACGCGCACGCGGGCTACGCGACGTTAGGTGAGGGGAATGTTCCCGTGTTCTGCTCTCGAGAGACTTGGAAGGCGTGGTGGGAGGCAAACCCAGGCGGGAAGGTAGTCAAAAGCGAGCAATCCGGCGGCTTCGTGACCGAGATCACTTTCACCGGCTTTTCATCGGAGCGTGACGGGCCTCTGAAGTTTTGGACGGTCGACTCTCGCAACACGCAGACCCGCATGTGTTATTCGCTTGGAAGCTTCGCTACCCTCGAAGAAGCAATCGCGTTTCTCGAATCGACCAAAGGACCAAGCTCGGATTAGTGCCTGTGGGCTAGCGATTCCGAAAATCTATCCGCCTCGCCAAGGGCGTTTGTCTCAACCTCGGAAAGAAAGGCACTTTGCTCAGTGTCGACGGGCACGACCTCACCACGAGCATCTCCGAGCGAGTAGTGAAAGAGACATTCTCGATTCCTGGCGCCGGAATTTCCTATACCACCAGATGCGGAAAGCGCTGGCGGAAGAACGGCGAGACCGACACTCGTTCAGGCTCGAACAATATCGCACGCTGATAATCGGATTACTGGCGCTGGCTGCTGTTTTCTG
>CAZMNG010000323.1:0-5426 GCA_964567505.1 uncultured Chthoniobacterales bacterium | reverse complement strand
TGGAGTCCTTTGGCACTGCCGGATACGCCAGTGGCGGCGCCACGGCGGGCGGAGGCGGAGGAGCAGGGTTCCCGGCGCCCTATATTTATCGGGTTCCAAGTACTCGTGTTCGACAAACAACTGTAGCGATTAATGCAGGTTCAGCGCGGGCGATGCGAGCGCCGGGCCATCCCCAGGCGTCGTTTGGCATGGAATCTATTCTGGATGAGATGGCGCTCGCTCTGGGGATGGATCCGGTCGAGCTGCGGATTAAGAACGATCCGTCAGAGGTCCGGCGGCAGCAGTATCAAATTGCCGCTGAACGGTTCGACTGGAATGCCAAATATCGTTCCCCGGGTTCTTCTGAGGGTCCTGTAAAAACCGGGATTGGTTGTGCAGGTGCCACCTGGGGCGGTGGCGGCCGAGCTTCTGAAGCTGAAGTGCGGATCAATCCTGATGGCACGGTGGAAGTCCAGTGCGGGACGCAGGACCTTGGAACAGGGACAAAGACATTGATTGCCATCGTGGCTGCTGAAGTATTCGGCCTCGAGCCCGGCGCCATCTCGGTAAAGATAGGCGACACGGCATTTCCGCCGTCTGGCGGAAGTGGAGGGAGCACGACTGCGGCTTCGGTCGCTCCGGCGGTCTTTGACGCCTGCCAGAACGCGCTGACGGATCTTGAGTCGATTTCGGGCATGCCGGATTCAACTGGTTCGAATTGGCGCGCCGCAACCGCGCGACTTCGGATCAATCCGATTGTCGCCCGCGGCCGGTGGCGGGAGGGACTCTCGAGCCGCGGCGTTGGCGGAGTGCAAATGGCCGAAGTGGAAGTGGACGTTGAAACCGGATTCATCAGGGTTAAGAGGATTGTTTGCGTGCAAGACTGCGGTCTGGTGGTTAATCGGCTTGCCTGCATCAGTCAGATTAACGGAGGGATCATTCTGGGGATCGGCTTCGCGCTGTATGAAGAACGAATTCTGGACGGTCAGACAGGAGTCGTCCTCAATCCGAACTTTGAGACCTACAAGTTGCCCGGTGCCGCTGATGTTCCTGAACTTGACGTGATTCTTCAGGATATGCCTGAGCGCGGTGTCATTGGAATCGGGGAACCAGTGACTATTCCGACTGCTGCTGCGATTGCCAATGCTGTTTCCAATGCGATTGGTAAAAGAGTTACGCGTCTGCCAATCACACCGTCCCAGATTCTCGGTCTGCTCGGGAAAATACCTGCAGTGAGTTCCTCATCCGGATCGGGAACAGGTTGATACCTGAGCGAAGTTTTCCATGAAGAATTTCGAATACGCCAGAGCCCGCTCCGTCGATGGAGCAATCCAGTTGTCGACCTCCGGGAGCCGGTTTCTCGCCGGCGGCATCGATCTGCTCGGCGAAATGAAAGAATATATCCTCAGTCCGGAGCGGGTGATTGATCTAAAGACGATTCCAGATCTCGACCGGATCGATACGTCCGCCGGCACCTGGAAGCTCGGCGCGAACATCACGATCGCCGAGATTGCAAATAACGGTCAGATCATTGCGACCCTGCCGGGATTAGCCGAAGCAGCTTCGGAAGTGGGCTCACCTCAAATTCGCAACGTCGCCACACTCGGAGGCAATCTAGCGCAACATTCACGGTGCTGGTATTATCGCCACCGCGATCTGCGTTGTCTAAAACGAGGCGGCAGCACCTGTTACGCGCGAGAGGGAGAAAATAAGTACCACAGTCTGTTCTCCGGCAACCCTTGTATCAGTCCGATCGTTTCAAACCTTGCGGTTATATTGGCGGCGCTTGATGCGAGGATTAACGTACGACGAGCCGACAAAGAGCTGGCGCTAACAATCGGGGAACTTTATTCCGATGCCTGGAACAATCCTTTGGCTCACAACTCGCTATTACCGGGCGATCTCATCGTTCATGTTGAGATACCGACGCAAAAGAATCGCAGCACGTATTTACAGGTCAGCGAAAAGGGTGATTTTGATTGGGCGCTTGTGAGCTGTGCGGCAGCGGGACGAAACACGGGAGATCATTGGGCTGATGTCTCTGTATACTTGGGAGCCGTGGCGCCGACGCCGTATCGAGTCGAGTTTTCGCTGCCCGAAGGCGGAGCGTTGTCGCGGGAAGCCATTGAATCGATCGCGGGGAGTATCGCATCGAAAGCGACACCCCTGGCGCACAACGGTTACAAGGTTCCGATTGCCCAGGCTTTGGTCCGCCGTGCTCTCACCAGAATTGTGAGCTAAACTATGTCTTTTCAGCCGTGTAGATACCTGCGTTACAAAGAGTTGTTCACCCAGGAAACCATTACCGTTCAGGAAGATAGCGGTTCGATTCCCGCCGTGGCTCACCTGTGGTGCAATCTGACATTGAAGGAGACAGGCCGAGATGATTGCCCGGTCTCGATGACGACCTGTTCACGGCCGGGCCGGTTTTGTTACCGTTCGTACCTGGAAAATGCCGGTCTCAGTTAGGCTAGTTTCCTGATTTGAGGAATCCAAGAATCGCCTCTTGTTCCTCGTCGCCAAGGTCCGCCTCCTCCCGCATGTGCCGTCTGATGGCGTCCAATTTCTCCAGAGTGAAGCTGGTCCGCGGTTTGGCTTCGTGACACATGGTGCAATTTTCCGCCCAAAGTTCGGCGCCACTTTTCAACGCACCTTGAGAGTCTGAGTCAGCAGCCCTGTCTGAGCCGGCCATGCTGAGCAAGCCGAGCGTGGCCACCAATCCGAAATTAACCGACAGCAAGGTCTTCATGTTCGAATGTTGCGCACATTTGTGTCTATTCAGGCTAAGGGTCGGTTGTGTCCGGGGCTGCGTGACTCTCGCTGGAAGAACGTGCGAAGCCGGTGCCGGCAAGAGTCGACTTCAATTCCGGCGAGCGCCTGGTGAAGAAGATCTTCATGAGCGCGCCCTTGCCTAAGCGCGCGTTTAACTCAGCGACCGAGGTATAGATCAGAAACAGAACGAAGATCCAGATCTGGATAGCCGCAAAGCGGTGCCAGGTGAAATGAGTCACGACGTAGTCCGAAATCCCGCTGACAGTTCCTCCGGCGACAAAGTATTCAACTAGCTTTTCCAGGAACCGCACCAGGAACACGACCGCCCAATAGACGACAGTCTTAAACAAAACCGGTCGGATCATTGGCGCGTTATCAAAACGGCGCAAAAACGGCATCGCATTCGCCACCAGGACCGACTTTCCAACGATCAGCGCCGCCATCGTTGCGACGATGAAGCTCCCAAAGCTGGCGAGATAATCAGCCAGAATGAGGTCGGTGGTCAGGACGATGAGATTGAAGCCGACCGCGAAAAACACGGTCGGCGGCACGATTTCCCGGAGCTCTTTAATCACGAAAGCCAGGACACGCGACTTTGGCATAAATGGATTCCTACGCGCCCCGGCGACGCGCCCCATAGCGGCGCAAGAGGAAGCGTGACAATAACACACCCCGGAATTGGTTTTGACGAGCCATCTGTTTGGCATTATCCACGTTTTCCGACGTCCCGTCAGGGTGGAACCGTCTTTTTTTACCATCCAGGGTTCTGCTACGCTCCGCCCTGGGCTAAGCTCCCATGCGCCTTTGACGCTTAATAACATGTGCCTCAACCCGCTCATCGGCGAGCAGCGCAAGCCGCATCAACGCAACAGGTTCAAGCAAGAATATGTCGAGTTATTGAAACGCTTGAATGTGCGGCAAAGCCTCGGCGAGTGAATGTATTTTGTCCCGGAGGGACAGCATGAAAATAGCCAGGTACGAAGTGCCTGGCTAGCGATACAGAAACACCCCCGTCCCCGAGGGACGGTCGAACCCTAAGTTCAGCCGAGATCGCTTCAATCGTCCCGCTGGGACGGGACTATTTTCCTCATGACTCCAGGGACTTCGTGCCTGGCTACTATCGGCCTGTCCCTCCGGGACACGACCCTATGTGGATTTGGTTCAAAGGTAGGCATTCTGCCAGGCATTCTTCCCGCGCCGCGCAGCGCTTGGACACACCCAGCGGATGTCGCTACCAAAGACGAACCCGCCCCTTTGAATGGGTGCTCACGTGCGCGGCCACCATGCAATTGAACAGGCAGAGACGCCTGTTCTACCTTGGCCCCTTGACACGCCGATGCGCCGACACCCCGTCCCACTGTGGCACACGCTTATCTGACCTGTCCCTCTTTTGGTGTTTCTGACAATGCGGAGCGATCTTCTGCAAACAAACTATCCCGTCACGATTGTCGCCCGAGCCCGTGAGATTTTACTGCCACTAGATCTTTCCCGGGATCAATTGAGCGATGCGTTCCTTGAACGGGTCGGAAAGCTGCCGAATAGCGTCGAGATCAATCAGTTCAATGAACGCGTTGACACCGGAGAGCTCCGTTGCGGCGGCAATGACCGGTTCCGGAGGAATAAACGTCGGGATCTGCGATTGGATGACGACGACCGGAAGTCCGGCCAGTCCAGGGTGCGACGCTATGCGGACGTCATAACGCAACTCCCCGATCAGCGATGTCAAACCATTGCTCCGGGTAATCAACGATTGCATCACGAGCATATTCACGACGAACTGGCGAAGCTGGTCCGTGCCGCGTCTGTCTTGTTTCCGGGAAAAAGCCTGAATCGCCTGGGGAATAGAATAGCCGGGGCCGTAAGACAAAATCCACCGTGTTGGAGAGGTGAATGCGACGGTTCGTTTCCCGGAGTCTGTGGAAATTTCGCGCGAATACTCCCAGCGTTGAATCTCGGGCTTGACGCCGACCTCCGAGAGCCAGTCGGCTTCGAACTCCTTCGCAAAATCGAACGGTTTTCCGGGTAATCGCCGATAATTATCCTGAAGCTCAGCCAATGCTTTGTCCGCGCCGGGAACGTCAAATTTTGAACCTGCGAATTTTCCCAGGATCCGCTCCGGCACCAGAAGCGTCCGAAGCGTTTCGAGGTAACCTAAAAGCCGTTTCTCAAGAAAGTCCGAAACAGCCTGCGTACTTTTTCGAGCGGCGGCTAGTTGTTCGAATGAGAGATTCTTGGTCGGCGATAAAAAAGGTGTCTCCGCCATGTGTTCCACCCTGACAGAATAAATGAGACACATTAATTATGAAGGACCCAACTTTCCAAGAAAAATGTTATGGCTCCCTGGATTGCAGATTTTAACCCGCATCGACGAGGACAATCAATCACACCAAACGCGAGGCGCTCGAGAGGTGTCTGTTTAGCGGTGATATGGTTCGGCCCCCGGCGGCGGTCGCCTCGGAGAGGCGACCCTACCTGTGCGCGGTTCTGTGATGCGATTAGTTCAGGTGAAAAGGCTCGATAGGGGTAGCGGCTCGACTGAGCTCGCCGAAGTCTCTCCGAGCTGCCCTTTTGGCCGCGGCTGATCGCCTCGGGGTATCTATATGTAGCGCTAAACAGGAACCTCGAGAGGGGGCGAATGGCTTTTGTCCCGGAGGGACAGGCTGATAGTAGCCAGG
>CAZMNG010000322.1:0-5427 GCA_964567505.1 uncultured Chthoniobacterales bacterium | reverse complement strand
TGTTTAAAGTCCTCTTAAACAGTCAGTTGCATGGCAAACAAAAAAGAAAACGCGTTTAAACCGATCGGAGATGTCTTCGAAGTGGGGTAGAGGTAACATTCTTCGGGTGATTCGAACGAAAGGCGGGGCGCTGTACGCAGTTACAAAGGTAGTCGGATTCCACGTCCTCCTGAACCGCTCGCTTTTTGACGACGGTATTCTGCGTAGGTTCCTTCTGCGCGTTTCTCTAGCGAAACCGACTTCTGCTCGGTTGCTGTTCTGATGGCCGCGCAGAACGAAGCCTCGATTTGGGTTTCGTCAGCACCCATAGCCGCGAGAAACACGCCGCGAAGCCGGTGCAGTTCGGCACTCCACCAGCGCTCTTCACGTCTGTCGACCATTGCATCTGCCTCGCTGATTGTCTCAAACGCTTCAGAGGTACGATCGGCTAGGTACAACGCTTCAGCTTTTAGTGCTAGCATGTACGGTACGACCAACGTTGTTCCAGTGACTCGCCAGCCCGCTATTCCGCCTTCGATAGACGAGGTGCCTTCCACTGTGTCACCGGCGACGCTGCGCGACCAGCCGCGAAAGAGCTGTCCCACAGCTAACCATTGCGCAAAAAGGTGGCGCGTCGACAGTTCAGTCAAATTCGAGGCGATACGATCCACCTCTGCAGCGTCTCGTTTCAGGCTGCCGAGTATCCCTACGAAAGCTAGAACAGCGGCTAATCCATGCGTGTCATTCAGTTCCTTGGCCAGGGAGACTGCCTCAGCCATCGTCGCTTGAGAAGAGGCGATCTCTCCAAAGTGCCATTCGACTATGGCCTTATTGGTCAGACAGAAGAGAATCGGAGCACCGGCGTCTACCGGAGCAGACTGGACGGTTCCCGAGCGCCAGAGCTGAACGCCACGCATCGCATATTCTCGCGAGGCCTCGAAGTCGCCCAAGAAGAAGGACGAGGATGACAAAGCCTGGTAGGCTCCCATCATTAGTCCAGAGTCATTTTGCTCCTGCTGGGCCAGGGAGTGAACTCGTTTGGCGACCTGCATCGCCGTGGTCAGCGGCTCGGTGAAGAGGGAATAGCGAAACTGACCCATCAGCGCAGAATACAGGAGTAAGGGACGATTAAGGGAATGGCACAGGGACTCCGCGCGCTCGTAACAATTTTGCACCTCGGATGCTCCCGTTCCTCGCGTGGCGGTCAGGCAGAGCGCCGTCTGCATCAGAATGAAGAGCTGATCTTCCGCAGTGAGACGCTGCCCCTCGACGCCAGTTTCCACAGGTGAATCCCAGCGCCCGTGTTCGAAAAAATGAGCTAAAACTGAAAGCAATGCCCCACTCGCACCGAGGACGTTAGCAGCGAAGAAGGCATTCCCCCGCTGGATCTGCGGGATATAAACCTCATGCAGTGCTTCGCGAAATAGTCCGGCATTACAGCCGCAGATTACTGCTAAGAAAAGTGGCTCCATGTCTATAAAGCGATCCGGCAGCTGCGGCGCAAGCGTTCGATAATAATGAAAGAGCCGCCTATTGCATTCCTTCCAAGCGTCGGCTCTCTGCCCCCGGAGCTGTTCGCCAAAGTATTCGCGAACGAGAGGATGGGTATCCAGTTGCCCAGGATTCTGCGGATCTTCTCCAGCGAGGAGTCTTGCTCTTCTTAACTTGGCTAGAATCGTGCGCCACTCGGCTGGGCTCAAATCAGTCAATGCCTCTGTCAGACCGCGAATAGCAGGTGGTTTAAGAAGGGCTCCAAGCGCCTTTTCGTCAGCTGGGCGATCAAAAAGACCTATCATGCGGAGAACCGACAGCTCAGGACCTTCACCAAACCAGGTTTGGTAAGATTCCATGACTTTTCGGGCATGGACTCCCTGTCGTAGGTCGTCGGCAAGATGTCCGGACACTTCGCTACGGCAACTAATGTCTCCATTGTACGCATCGGTCAGATAACTACCCAGCAACGTCAGCGCCAGACAATGACCGCTGAATTCATCGCTGGCCCTTCGCAACTCCGCGTCGTTTCCTTTAACACCTAGCGTTCGGAGCAGTTTCGCACCGGCATCGCTTGAGAGTTCCTCCAGGTCACGACGCAGAGCTGAGGAGCGCTCGTGATCTGCAAGATCAGCGACCGGCGCCCGGGTGGTAATCACACAAAGCCCGGTATTGAAAGCAGCGAGTTCGCGCAGAAGCGCCTGGAGGGAAGGGTCGCGCAGCCGTCCTTCTTGCGGACCGGGCGGATTTTGGAGCGGCTCCAGGCCGTCCAGAACCAGTAAGGTTCGGCGATGCGCGACGAGCTTCGCGAGTCTTTCGCCCTTCTCCCAAGCCGTTCCGAGCCGTGGATCTGGATCGCCAAACCAAGTGAGAGTAGCATCCAGGAATTCGTCTGCCGACGAGGTGTCCCCGCTGGTGCCCTGTCTGTAAAAGGACCAACCAAAAATAAGCTCTGCAGAGCGATAATGGTCAGTAGCCATCCGTCGGAGCCAATGGTTAACGAGCGTGGACTTTCCGACACCGGCCCAAGCCACGATCGTCACGACATTGACCTGCGGGTTCGCCCAGGCATTATCCAGGAAAGCGAGATCCTCCTCTCGCCCAAAAACATCGCTTCCTGTAATCGGCAATCTGGATACTGAAATCTTCTCCGGTCCCCGTCGTGCGGGCCGTCTGCGAGTTCCGGCGCGCGAATCGGCAAACGGCGTCTTCTGGAAGCTCTGACGAGTGATTCTGCGCCCTGCGTCGATAGCATCTGTTACCGTCGCGATAGCCTTCAGAAGTTCTGCCGGGGTCTGAAAACGCTGCCCGGGGTCTTTCTTGAGGAGAGCCTCAAGCAGAGCAACGACTGGCTGCGGGACATCTTGGAGTTGTTCGACCGGCAAAAGTGCGTGCTGATGCTGATGCATCACTTCACCGGGCGTCCCCCGGAATGGTGTTTGGCCAGTGACCATTACCCAGAGCGTTACGCCAAGGGAGTAGAGGTCCGAGCGGATGCCGACCTGTACCCCTGCGAACTGTTCCGGACTGGCAAACTCGGGTGTTCCGGCAAATGCTCCAGGCGATGAAATGCCCGCTTCAGAAGCCGATTTGTCTACCGTCTTCGCCAGACCAAGGTCGATAATTTTGGCAGCTACAGTGCCTCCCTCTTTCAGCATCACCATGATGTTTGTTGGCTTGATATCCCGGTGGACCAGATTCCGTTCGTGAATCGCGCCCAATCCAGTAGCCACCTGCGTCACGATTCCCAGCGCCAGTTTCACTTCCAATCGACCTGAGCATCTGATGAGTTTTTCGAGAGTTTCTCCCTCTACAAACTCCATCGCGTAGAAGTAATTCTGTCCGGTTGTCCCCAGGTGGAAGACCGACGCAACATTTGGGTGGCGGACGCTTGCCGCTGCACGGGCTTCGCGGAGAAAACGAAGCCGCGCCGATTCATCACCGAGATATCGGTCACTTATGACTTTCAGAGTCACCGGGCAGTGCAGATTGATGTCGAACGCCTTGTAAGTCACCCCCATGGCGCCACGACCCAATTCGACCGGTTTCCCATCTTCACCCGTCACCAACTCGTAGTGGTCAAATCTTTTCGATGCCTGGTCCGGTGCCGGCTTGACGGCTTCCTCGAAAGTAGACTCGCCGGACACGGCCGTGCCAGGGAGAGCCCCGCGAAGCATGCATACCGGGCAAAATTCCATTGCTCCAGAAAGCTCGTTACCGCAACTCGGGCAGGTGCGTTGAGGCTGTGCGCTCATGTTCCTAACCGCCCTTCAGTCGCAACCTGAGCCGAAGGCAACGTCACGCTCTACCGAGCGGTGCGAAACCGACCAGCACAGCATGTAGCTTCTCTTGTTGTCCCGTTGCACGAGTAATCGAGTGTTACGTAAGACTAGCGCATTAGGTCGCATTTCGGAACAAAATCCTGGCGTTCGCGTCCTGTGGCGTTCTGCGTTGACAACGAATTTCGTCGATCCACTCGCAGGGGTGGCTTGTGCTTTTCTTAATTTCTATTTTGCATTTGGTACCTTTGTTGGAATTTAACCTTGATGCTGGACATCGGCGCAAATTAGGCAGCACGTGGGTTGTTTTGCCGTCAGACTTGGAAAGCCTCCAGAACTTGTGCCAAGTCTCCCAGATGTAGCGGCCTCTCGCGCTGAAAGCGAATCGCGCCTGCTACCCTGCTCTGTTCCCGCGCCCGGGCACCATTACTTTCGTGCCTGAAAAGATGCGGTGGCGGCCATCCGCCTCATGCTCAAACGGCTAACGCTCACGATAATCCTTAGCACCTTCGAGGGCCGGAGGTTCTGGCGCTGGCATGTCCAATAGTTCTCGGCACCGTGCTAGTTTCTCTTCCCGGTACCGGTTGGCCAGGAAGCCATAGTAGCGGATGCGCTGAAAGCCCTCAGGAAGTACATGCAAAAGGAAGCGGCGGATGAACTCTTCGGCTTCCAGAGTCATTGTCTTGTGTTGGGCGTCATGACGATAATCCTTGTAACGGAATGTCACCCTGTCCTCCGCGATGTCCAACAGACGATTGTTAACTGAAGCCGATATTCCCACGCAGCGATGCGGCCAGCCTTCTGTTCGGCTTCAATGCGGAGGGCAAGATCACCGGCGTCGCTCTCATGCGCATGGCGGGAGACTAAAACGGTAGCGGCAAAATTCTACTCGGCCTGACAGCCGCTGGCCAGGTCACGTTGATCTTCTGATCCAATACTCAACCATCAAATAAGTAACTAACCAGACCAAACAACGAACGAGAAAAAATGGAAAAGCAATGAAACATATATTCAGGAGAACCGAAAAGAGGATGCCGGCGATGGCGGTGGCGCGCGGGGTCTTCAACCGCGCACGGATCAAGGTTGCTTCCTGCTTCATCTGACACTGACAATTGCCGCTGGCAACTGCCTTCAGGCTTATTGATCGATGTAACCCGGTGGCAGTCCCCCTGCTCTAACCCTTTTGTTGAGAACTTCCTTCTCCAAAGAAAGGGAGATCCATTCTTCCGGAGGATTTGGATCGGTCCGCAGACTGCGAAGCTTTAGGAGAACTTCTTGTTCGTCCTTTGTCATCCGCTCGCGTTGGAGTAAGTGCTGCTTCCAAGAGGGCACCACCACTTCCATTCGGATTATGTTCGGTTGATTCAGGTCCCCGTACAAATGCCACCTGTGCGCACCGTTTCGCAAATAGATGAGTCGAGCGTCACGCATCAATTCGATGCATTCGTCTCGGCGCGTCGGATCGACCTGGAATTCTGCTGTAATTGATACAGGGCCATCTTGAGGCGCAAGCAACCGGCCCGGGTCAAGGTGCTGGGAAAAAATCGAGACCGGCGCCGACTCGAAACTCAGGGTTTTGGTAAAGTCGATCGAGATCTGCAGGGCTGGAACAACACGGACGACGATCATAAGCACCAGGGCGAACACCGCAGCTCCCAGAAAAGTGGGAACGATTCCA
>CAZMNG010000321.1:0-5432 GCA_964567505.1 uncultured Chthoniobacterales bacterium | reverse complement strand
CCGTTCGCGCATACTGGAGAAGTTGAAGCTGCGAAATAACGCAGAAATCATGCGATACGTCATGGATCGGAAGTTAGCGGCACTCTAGCCTGAACATTTCACCAGTCTTCGAACTTATGAGAAAGGCCAGGGGAAATGTAGGACGTTTCCTCACAAGATTTTAGGCCGATTGGCAATATCGGTGCGTTACTTGGCAATGCATAGTTGGCGTATGATCTAAATGCCACTTTTTGGAAATCTGGCGGTGGCTTTGCACTCGAACGAACAAACCAACAGGGCAATGTTATGATGCGTGTCGATGATGAATTAATCCAACGGATCCGAAGCTCGGAGACATTTGTAGAATACGAGTCCGCATTTGAAGATGCGACCGGACTGCCATTTACGATTCGCCCACTGGAGAGCTGGATTCTCCCTCACCGGGCGCGGCGCAACGAGAATCCGTTCTGCGTGCTGATGGCGCAAAGCAATCGCAGCTGTGCCGCTTGCCTTGAACTGCAGCAGAAAGTCGTGGACGCTACCACGGATCAAGCTGCGACGTTCACCTGTTTTGCGGGTTTTTCTGATACGGCCGTGCCAATCAAGCTAGGCGAGCGCAAAGTCGGTTTTCTGCAAACCGGCCATGTTGCGTTGAAGGAACCATCCAAGGCCGGATTCAATAAGGTAAAAGAGAAATTGCTCGAGTGGGGAGTCAACGTCGATCTGGCGCGGCTCGAAGAGGCTTACTTCAAGACAAAGATTTTGACCCAGCGACAATATTCAGCCGTGGTGCAGCTTTTGAGCATCTTTGCGCGTCAGCTCTCACTGGTCGCGAATCGAATCACCGTCCAGGACGCCGAGGCCGAACCTCCAATCGTGAGGAGAGCCAAGGCGTACATTGCCGGCCACTGCGGGGATGCGGTCAGCCTGGGCGAGACGGCACGGGCAATGCACGTTAGCACTTTTTATTTCTGTAAAATATTTAAGAAAGCCACGGGGCTGACTTTCACCGACTATCTCGGCCGCGTCAGGGTGGAGAAAGCCAAACATCTACTGCTCAATCCGCACCTCCGAGTCAGTGAGATTGCTTATACCGTCGGATTTCAATCGTTGACTCATTTTAATCGGATCTTCCGCAAAATAACTGGTGAAGCACCGACGGTCTTCCGTGAAGAATTGAAGAGGGTCTGAATTGCGTCCGGTTCCCCGCTGTGTGAACGCCATCGAATTCTCAGGATAGTCCGGATGATCCGAATTTCTTCGGGAAGCATTTTAAAAAATTGACACTGGACCCGGGCCGTCCGTATTAATGTGTGACCCAGGGTACATGTACGCTGCAATTGAACTTCGGCCTGGGCGTCACCCCCCTAAACTTATGCCGTCCATGGACTACGGTGCGCTTGTGACCGCGGTGCTCGCTGAAAATCGGCAGGTGCTTGAAGCGGTGAACCCTGAGGACGTTGAACGGTTCATCCAGGAAATCCTCAAGGCCAAGGCGATCCATCTCTATGCAATGGGACGTATGCAGCTCTCGGTGCGCGCGTTCGCGATGCGGCTCAAGCACATGGGAATAGAGACTTACGTTGTCTACGACACCACAAGCCCGCAAATCGGTCCCGGCGACCTCTTGATCGGGCATTGCGCGGTGACCAACGTGGAACTGAACGTTGTGCGCCTGGCAAAGGCCGCAGGCGCCAGAGTCGCCTTGTTAACTGCGCACCCCGGAAACGAGCACGGCCAGTTAGCCGATCTCTGTGTCCGGGTCCCTGGCCAGATTTTTGGAGGGCCGCACGAAATAAAGTCAATCCAACCGATGGCGTCATTGCTGGAACAAGCCCTATTCCTGTTCACTGACATTGTGGTGATGATGCTGATCGAGCGCAAGGGAGTTTCAGTGGCGGCGATGCAGAAAAGTCATACTAACCTGGAAGGCCTCCCGCATTCCTTTGCCTGAGATCGGGATCGAACAACCGATTGAATGTCTATGCAAGACGGGGATATCATTCAGCTCGCGCATGTCGTACTGGATGCCGATATTGCGATGAAGCATTACCATGAGACGTGGGTTCGATGGTTTTGGATACGGCCTCACCCGGAGTAACGCCCGAAGAATTTCCTATCTTAATATAAGCAGACTAATTAAATATCTACCTAACCCCCCAAGTCATCTATGCGATTGTCTAATAAGAAAATGAACTTTCGAAATCTTGTACATCGATTTCGATACCTTGTTTATCTCACATGTTTCGTGGGATTGAGTAGCACCGGGTTCGCCAAAAATATCCAGATGGCGATTATTCCAAAGCTTCGTGCACCCTGGTTCAACCGTCTGGACGAAGGTGCTAAGAAAGCGGCCACCGACTTTGGCGTGGATACCTATATGCAAGCGGGCGCTTCAGCCGACGAAGCCGAACAGGTGCGCCTGATCCAGGATGCGATCAGCCGTGGGGTTAATGCGCTTCTCATTATCCCGAATAACGCGCAGTCGCTTGAACCGGTCCTGGCTCAAGCCAAGCAGCAAGGGATCGTTGTGATCACACACGAGTCACCTAACCAGAAGAGCGCCGATTTCGACATCGAAATGATCGATAACCAAAAGTTCGGTGAGTTTGGTCTCGAAAAGATGGTGCAATTCATGGGACCAACCGGTCAGTACGTGATCTACGTCGGATCGCTGACCGTGCCGGCGCACAATATTTGGGCGGACGCCGCTATCAAGCTGGCAAAGGAGAAGTACCCGGATCTGAAATTGGCCGCGGATCGTTTTCCGGTGTCAGAGGACCAGAATGCAGCGCGCGAAAAAGCATTGGAGGTCTTTCGTACCTATCCGGATGTGAAGGGGTTCCTATGTTTTGGCAGCCAGGGCGCGCCAGGAGCCGCTCAGGCGGTGCGGGATCAACATCTGCAGGATAAAGTCACGGTCCTTGGAACGACCTCTCCCAACCAGGCAGCGCAATACCTTGAAGACGGCTCGATGAAATTTACGTTCCTGTGGGACCCGGGCGAAGCAGGGTATGCGATGGTCTGGCTGGCTAAACAGGTCCTGGACAAAAAGGAAGTGGTAGAAGGGACCGAAATTCCAACCATCGGCAAGATTCCAAGCCTGAAGGGCAACACCATTGTCTATGACCGTCCGCTCGGAGTGGATAAGAGCAACTACAAGAATTATAGCTTTTGAAACTCTCCGCTGGTTTCGGAGAGACCTGCCGGGTTGGTTTTATCGCAGTGGCAGGAGATTTGCCGCCAAACAGAAATCGCCGCTGGCAACGTTCTGACCGGCAGCGTAATTCAGTAGCATGACTGAATCGTCCGGGAGCCGGGCGCAGGATTACTTTCTGCGCCTGGATAAGATCAGCAAGAGATATGGGGGTGTCACGGCGCTGGACGAAGTTTCGTGCTCCATTCGGAAAGGGGAGATTCATTGTCTTGCCGGAGAAAATGGATCGGGCAAATCGACCCTGATCAAAATTATTTCCGGCATTGAGCATCCGGACGGCGGCCACGTTTATTTCGACGGCGCGTTGACCCGGCATTTGGATTCGACTGAGTCGATCGATCGCGGAGTCCACGTGATTTACCAGGACCTCTCTCTGTTTTCGAATTTGACGGTTGCGGAAAATATCGCGCTGCCCGCGGTCCTGGCCCGAAAGACAATCGCGCTTCAGTGGCCGGCAATTCGGGCCCACGCTGCCGAAACGCTCAAGCGACTCCGGCTGGAGATCGATCTGGAGGAGTTGGTTGGCAATCTGTCGTTGGCTCAACAGCAACTGGTGGCGATCTGCCGCGCGCTGAGCGGCGACGTGCAGTTGCTGATCATGGATGAACCGACAACCGCCCTGACACGGAAGGAGGTTGACAGCCTGTTCTCGGTTGTCCTTGATTTGCAGGCCAAAGGCATTTCGATTTTGTTTGTCAGTCATAAGCTGAACGAATTGTTCCAGGTGGCTGAGCGCTTCACGATTCTACGGGATGGGAAATGGGTTGGCACATTCGATCGCAGCGCGCTCGACTCCCAAAAGCTGGTTCAATTGATGACCGGGCAAGAAGTGGCAACGGACGCATTTCGGCCCGGTGTTCAAGCTCAGGAAATCCTTCTGGAAACGCGTAATCTCTCGAAGCGAAACAACTTCAAGGAAATCACAGTTCAGCTCCACCGAGGTGAGATTCTCGGCCTGACCGGGCTGCTGGGGTCCGGGAGAACGGAGCTTGCGCTCGCCTTATTCGGCATGCACCGACCCGATTCCGGGGAAATCTATTTTGAAGGGAGGCGGGTCAGGATCGAGTCCGTTCAGGACGCAATTCGGTTGGGAATCAGTTACGTCCCGGAAAACCGTATCCGGCAAGGGCTGGTCATCGGTCAATCCATCGGGTCCAACGTGATTCTGGCAACTGCGGATCGACTATTGAACCGATATCGACTTATCAGCACCCTCAAACGGATTCGCGTCATTCACTCCTGGATTCAGAGACTAGGGATCAAAGTCGCGGATCCTGATCTGCCCGTTGAGACATTATCGGGAGGAAATCAGCAAAAGGTGGTGATTGCGCGGTGGCTGGCGACGAGTCCTAAGGTGTTAATTCTGGATTCTCCAACGGTTGGAATTGACGTCGCGGCAAAGCGCAGTGTTCATCAATTGATCCGTGAGCTCGCCAGGAGCGGCGTCGGAATCATTCTGATTACGGACGAAACCGGCGAAGCGCTCAATAACTGTGAGCGCGTGCTGTTAATGCGAGGTGGCCGGATTATCGACTGCCTGAACAGTTCGGAAGAAACTGAGTTAAGTGTCCAGAATCGTTTGGAGGAATCCGGAGCCTGACAACCAGATCTCGGGCGCAATCAGCAGTCACAGAAGATGAAAAGACTGTTCACAAGAAGCGAGGTTTACCTTTTTCTGCTGATCGTTGCTCTAGGCGCTATTTTCACGGTTGCGAATCCCAAGTTTCTGGCCTGGCAGAACATTCTGGATCTGCTGAAAAGTTATTCGTTTTTCGGGATTCTTTCGGTTGGCGCGCTGGTGGTCCTGCTTTCTGGCGGCATCGACATATCATTCACTGCGGTCGCTCAGGTTGCCGAATATGTCACCGTCGTCGTGGTCCTGCAATATGGCGTCAATCTGTTCACTGCCTTCCTGATTTCCTGTGTGATCGGGGTCATTCTTGGATCGGTCAACGGTCTGCTGATCCATTTTCTGCGTATTCCGCCGATCATCACAACGATCGCAACATTGAACCTCTATTTCGGTACGCTGTATGTGATTTCGACTGGAAACATCATTTACCGGGTCCCGCAATTTTATCAGGATTTATCGGGTGCAACATTGCCGGGAGGCATTCCGATTATGGCGGCGCTCTGGTTCGGAGTGGTGATTGTCACCGGTCTGATTCTGCGGTACACGCTGCTTGGGCGAAGTATTTATGCGCTTGGCGGGAATCCGATGGCTGCAGAACGGGTC
>CAZMNG010000320.1:0-5444 GCA_964567505.1 uncultured Chthoniobacterales bacterium | reverse complement strand
TTCACAGGGAAGTTCGATATGACCTGGAAACTGTTGCCATCGAAAAGATATACACAATGGAAATTGCGAAGTCGACGTAGGACTCGCTGGTAAAAAGGTTATCAGCGCCGGTCTTAAATGGAACGACGCGGGATTCGTGCAATTCAAGAATCCCTTTTTCGCGGGTGACCAGCAGGATCTTGTCTCTGGACAGTTCGATCGCACCGATCACGGTCGTTTGGCGAAGCACCGGATCATCAAGAACCGGCACGAGATGATCGCCAACAATCTCGGAGAACGGTTTATTCTTTGCGTGAACAAACAACCGACCCGAAAAAGAGGAAAAAGCCCAGAAGCTCCCGATTTCATGGGACATCGGTCTTGCGGTAAAGTGTTTACCATCCCAATGGAGCAATGTTCTCTCGCAGAGGAAATAGATATCGTCCTCGCCGTGACTCGCGACGCTCAAGATTTGTCCGAAATGCCGCTCAGATTCGGGCAGGAGATGTGTGTAGGATTTGTATTGATAGGTGCCCCCATCCAAGATCAGCGTCCCTATCTCTCCCGTTCCGCCGAGCCAGATCGTTCCGGGTTGGCCGTCCACCAATCCCAGGATCCAACCCCCATCAGGTACCGGGATCGATCTCCAACGCTGGCCATCGTATTCGAGCACGCAGTTCACACTTCCGAAAAGCATCGATCCGCGCCAGTCTTGAGCGGACGAAAGGATCCGATTTACGCCTCCCTCTTCCCGCGGCGAGAATGTCCTGCAAAGCGGTCGCCCGAATTCACGGGTCTCTTGCCCCGGATTTAGGTTAACGGAAGAACCGCTGGCGCCGTTGCCTTTGTCAGGCACGGGACCGGCTGAAAGGCACTGAACTATCAGAAGAAAAGCTCCCGCTAGAATGGGGTACCGGCTCATCATTCGGAAAATCGGGGCCGAGGCCCCGTAAATTCATAGTTGCATAGTTTGAGTTTCGATGCGCTTTGATTCGCAGTCCGGGTCAGGTCTTTCCCACGGTGACCAGGAAAAGGAGGGTCGAGACGATAACAGACAGGGTAAGCACCACAGTCAATCCGATCTCAACCCAGTCCCACAGCGCCGATTCCGCCCGTTGAATTCGGATACGGGCCGCATCCGGATGCGCCTTCCGAGACGGTAAACCGATGCGCCTAATCTTTCCTTCCTGAGCTTCTTTCAGCGCCGGGTAAGCAACGAAAAGCTCCATGTGCTCGCTCGAGTCGTGATATTTGCTGCGAAACGCGAGGATTGTGCTCATTGACGTTGAGGATGGCAGAACCTTGAATGGCCCGCTATTCCACGTTGGTTTACCGGTGAGGATCAGAGGATCACACCGAGCCGGCGCCGAAGCCGCCGGTTTTGTCGTCGCTCGTTACTCCATGGCGATTGACAAGCCCGAATGCGCGACGATGTTTTGTTAGATTAGCGATGCTCAGTAAAGGTCGTCGCTGAAGTAGAGGGCGGGTCAATCATGTGAAAATCCGTTTGTTAATCGCGGGCTCCGTCGCGAGCGCCTTTTTGACGTTGTCTGCTACTTCTTACGCGGCCCCTCCCGGCGGAGGCTTCAACGGTGGCGGTTTTCGTAGTGGATTCGGCGCCCACACTGCGGGCGCGCCATTCGCGATGGGCGCCGGAAACCGCCGTAACTTGCCGCCGAATGAAAACCGTCGTTTCTTTCGTCGCGGCCATCGTCTCTTTTTTCAGCAGTTTGGCTTGCCTGTTTACTGGTATCCCTATCCTTACGATTACTCCTATTTGGATAACGGACCGGATGACGACTACCAATATTGGGACAATTCGCCCGCGCCTGCGCAACCGCAATCCTCCGGAGCCGCCGTCGACCATGCCCCGATTGTCGTTGTCGTCAACACAGGCAACTCCCAACCAACGGATTCAAGCCCCAATCCTGTCTACGTTAATAGCGGCTACAGTTCGACCGATGCAGCCTGGCAGCAAAAAATAGTCAGGCAGGATGCGAACCAGAAAATCGCGCCGCAGGCCGATCAAAGGACACTCGTACCTCCATCAGTCCAACCGACTCCAACAGCCGCAAAGGGCGCTCAGACAACGCCACGAGCGCAGGCCGGGGCCTTTGGCGACCTTGTGCTCGTCAGCTGGCTTGAGTGCGCTGGAAAGGATGTGATCTATGTCCAAAATATTGAGACGAACGACGTGCAGAAGATCACCTCTGAGCCCAATTTGGACAATTTCCGGATCGTAGAGTTACACCCGAACGCAGATCCGAAGCTGTTTGAAGCGATCATCTCGAACGGTACCCAACAAGGGCCGGTCAGGTTCCGCTTTTAGCCTGCAATTTTCGCACGAATATGCACCCGGAGCGCCGAAACCGACCGGCAGTCGCCGGGCTCTTCGGCGCTAAGCCCGCAAAATGGCGAATGTGCAAATGCGACCCTGCCCCGCAAAGATTATTGCCGCCTGGTTCGGACAAGCTCGGCTCGTTCAACAATCCGGCCGTTTACGACCAGTTGAGCGCGTTTAACCTCCGAATTATTGACAACCAATTCGGCCCTCGGAACTGGTGTTGAATCGCTGTCTGCCCCGGCGAGATTTTGACGGCGTTCGCTTACAGGATTCGGATCCGACCGTTTGTCCTGGCTTTGTTGTTGGACCAGATCATCCAAAAACTTGTGGTCTTCCTCACTGATAGACTGAGGCACACCGCAGTAGTCCAAATTAGCGACCGGATTCCACTTCCCGGTCATCAGATCTCCTTTGTACACAAGAACTAATGTTACAGCGATCATGCTCATGCAACCCACGAGAAGAACGACAAGAACGGGTTGCTCCGACGCTAGTTTCAGGGTGCGCATGGGTGTGCCAACCGATCAAAAGGGCACCGTCTGCAAAACGGTGCTGGTCCTCTTCGTTGAAAAATTTAGACAGTAGAAGCAGGCCAATTGTTCACCCGGATCTCACATCCCTCATATCAGCTGAACGGACGCCTATGGCTGACCAGGTCTTAGCCTGGCTCCTTTATCATTCCTGGGTTCGGAGGGTGACCGGCGGGCAATAAAGCCCCTCTTGTTCCCGTATCCACCACGCGCCGGTCTGCCGTTTCTCCAGAAAATTCGTAAAATGATACTCAAAAAGACGGGCGCGGACATATCGGGGCGGGGCGTCCGGGAACGGATTGGTTGCGAGCAAGCCTAGAACTGGCTTGGACCCCTGCAGCAACCTGGCCAGAAAATTCATGAACCATGGTTCGCTCTGGATATCATCCAAGGCCGCAAACCACATCTGCCAATCGAGCCGGGGCTGGTGAGGCGCGACAATGGGCGGAGCACGTTGCGGATCGCCAACTTTGTCTTTGAATGCATAGGGCTGCCAGGTTTCGCCATCCTGACTTCCCTCGACGATAATTTCAGGACGCGTCTTCGTCATCACGCGGAATAACCCGTAGCCGTTAAGCGATCGGAACGGCTCAAGATACGCGTAAGCCACGCTGATGAACGGCGGCCAATCCGCTTCGGGACTAAATGCATTCCAGATTAGAGGCCCGCTGAACGCGAGCACTACGACAGTCACCGGTACAACGATCCACGAGGGCCACGCTGGGTCACGGATTTCCGGATTCGGCCGCGTTTTTGCACCTAAACGCGGCCATACGGCGTCGTCCACCGAAAACAGACAGAGCACGATAGCCAAAAGATTGAAAAAGCAATAGTTGCCCGTGAACGCTATCAACAGTTGCAGGGTTATCAACGCGGTAACGCCTGTCAGACGTATTCGCCTGGGTCCAAACAGAAGGAAGGGCGCGCCGAGTTCGATCGCGAACATGATAACGGTTGAGAATGCCTGAAACCAGGGAGGCAACTGATTTGCCCACCACGCGGCCGGCGTCGGCAGCGGCTGAGTCTCGTAGTGATAATGCAGCGCGGTGAGGTTCCACCAGGATTCATCCCCGCTGGTCAGTTTTACGACGCCAGACATGAACATGAGCCGGAACAAAAGCCAGCGAAGAAGAAAATGCGCCCAGGGCGAGAGAGGCGATTGAGAGCGCCTGGATGGAAGGAGTCGCAATGGCGCCAGGAAGATGCTGAGAAAGCCTGCTTCCAGAAGCAGGGTATCCCATTGAAAATTCATGAACACCTGACCTGCCACGCTGAGCGAAAGATATAAGCCCCACAACAGGATCAGACAGACAAGTGGCGCAACTTGCACGATGAGGAGGAGACTCAGCACGACGCCGGCTCCACATAGGAAATGGAGAAACGAATCGCTCGAGTTGAACCAGCACAGCGTTGGGAATAACCGATACGCGTCCGTTCCGAAGCGATTTTGCAATGCCTCCAACCAAGGCGCCACAGGCAGAATGCCGTCAACACCGATCAACCCATCGACCTGGCTCCAGAACGAACCGAATGCAATGAGGTAAACAAGTCCGAGCAACCGAAGAAACCAGCGACGGGCATTGTCGTAGGCAGGCCGGCAAACAGCATCTTCGCCCTTTCCCCAAAGGGCCGTGGTAAGAATTGAAGCCAGTTCCCGGTGCCCGGCAACAGCACGATACCCGCACCGAGCAGCGGTTGCGAAGCCGGGAAGGGTGCGGTAGCACCAGAGTCCGAATCCGCTCCCGGTCCGCGCTCCATGACTGAGCATCCGAAAGACTGCTTCGGCGCCCCTATAAACGGTTGCGTCGGTCTCGATCAAGTGGACAGCCGAGTGAAAACAGTCGAGGGGGATGTCTAGTACGAAGCGCTCTCCGACCGCCTGGAACGAGGCAAAATCAACCCTTTCGCGGGTCGTTTCCTGCCAACGCCGGATCCAGCGGATGCAAAAATAACAATCGGCATCGTAAATGAAGAGCGGTTTCTCGGCCGGTGCCGCGCAATGAGCCAGGCGGTTCGGGCAACGAACCTGTGTCGACATCTCGTTTCGCCTGAATTCCGTCACCGTGTTCTCCTGGTCCTTTTGGTCTATTTCAGTTCCTGGTGTCGAATTGCTCTCAATCGAACGTCGCAGTATAGGGCGCCGCAAGAATCCCTCTCAAAGAAATTCCTTCAAAATGATTGAGAGCGTTTCTATGGCTTAAGGAGCAAACTTAGCTCGAGATCGCGATTGTCACCGAAATCCCGGAAGACGAGACCGGGCAGGGAATAGCGTCGTGTGCGAAGGAGTTTGTAACCGCTGTTTTCGATGTCCGCAGCAGTGAGACCGAACCAGTCCGGACCGAAATGATCGTCCCAGAACACCAGGGTGCCAGACGGCGCATCGCGCACCAAGGCGAGGTTAGCCTGCCGACTGGAGGAGCCTAGCGAAGGGCTCTCTTCAAGAGTCAATCCGGAATCAATACACATCCGGGCGTTGCTCCAGATCAAACGTTTATAAGGCTGCGGGTGTTCGTGAAGCCAGTCGGACATTTCACGAATGGCAATTGGGTCACGCGCCCAAGGAAACCAGTCCAGGTAACAAAAACTTGCGA
>CAZMNG010000319.1:0-5445 GCA_964567505.1 uncultured Chthoniobacterales bacterium | reverse complement strand
CGACGGCGATTTACTTTCTGTTAGCGGCAGGCGAGATTTCCAATTGGCACCGGATCGATGCGATCGAAGTCTGGCACTGGTACGGCGGTGCGCCGCTCGAACTGGCAATCAGCACCGAGTCCGACGTGATTCGGCGTCTGGTTGTCGGTCCCAATCTGGCGTCAGGCGAGCGGCCACAAGTGGCTGTTCCGGGCGGGGCGTGGCAATCGGCGAAGTCACTTGGTGAATGGACCCTCGTGGGTTGCACTGTTGCGCCCGGATTTCAGTTTGATCGATTCGAATTGGCTCCGAGTGATTGGGAGCCTGGGAAACGGGAAATCACGTGACCGAGAAATCGGGCTGGTGGGATTCGAACCCACGGCCTCCACGTCCCGAACGTGGCGCTCTACCAAGCTGAGCCACAGCCCGTCATCTTTCTATCGGGAGCACGGAGACTATATCTCCTTCGATTGGAAAGCAACTGGAGAAAGACTAGAGAAGGCAGAATTAAGAATTATGAATTAAGAAGGAAAAGCGCCGGAGTTGATGGTTCTCTCGCCTATAGCATGTGACCGGCGAGAACCATTTGCGTGCGTTTAAGCACTTGAGGAGTAGCTGATGGTGCAGGCGTGCCATTCCGGCGAGGCGTCCGCATTTGGTCTTATTCGCACGGAGCGTGCAACAACCAGTCCTGCTCCTCCAGAGGGGCACGGCTGCCGCTCGGAAAATGGACGACCCAAAAAAAGAAAAAAACGCGACGCGAATCCACGCCTGTGACGGTGTGGGTGCCGCCGGCGGAAAAGACCGTGATCGCCGAGAAGGCTGCGGCCCATTCCATGAGCGCGTCGGCTTATCTCCGGGCACTGGGTTCGGAGTTGCCCGTGCAATCCACGTTCGATCACCGCGCTGCGCTACTCGATAAGCCTGGACATCAACCAGCTCAAAAGCCGCGAAACCGGCTACGGGCCGGACGAAACGATCACCTTCAATTGGCATATCCAGACCGCGTTTCCGCCGAATCGCCTGGATACGGCAGAACTTCTCTCGAATTTGTAGAGTGCCCTATGGATCCGCACGGCGAGCGGCCGCTGCTTTGGATATTGCTGCAGCGGTGGTCACGCTGATTGAATAGGAATACTACGTAGAAAAAAGCAAATCTTACTCGAAAGCAGTATCGCTAAAGTTCAATACGATGCACGCAAGCCGGTGTATAAAAAAACAGGTGCCGGCTCTGCGCCCAGAAATTTGAATTAGAAAAAGTATGTTTGTAATGTTGTTGACGCATTCGTCTGCATCTTGCATAACGGGCGGCAGTAAAAAAAGAAGCCGTAACCAGCCTTCAGCAAATCGATTGACGTAGCTCTTAGCCTTCCAGGCCGATGTGTTAATAGCCTTGGGAGTCGGTACATAGTATGAAAACGATAGTAGTTATCGCTGCAGGGATTCTGCTTGCACTCGTCCTGACATTATATTACTGGAAGGGCGTTACTTCCAAGAAAGTTAACAGCCCCGGTGTGGCTTCCGTCGGTCTGGTTACTCCAAAATCCGCAGCGCCCGTCCGCGCGGTGCCTCCGGATGTTGTTCAGCGGATTCGCGAGGCCGAAAAAGCGCGCGAGGAACTGTTGCAGACCCATTCGCGGCCTGTGATCGTCAAATTCTACGGAAGAGTGGTCGATGAGAATGGCGCACCTGTCGCTGACGCCAGGATTATTATCTCGCCTGTGCAGCCGGGAGCGCCGGCCCCTAATACGACCGATTCGGATGGCCGGTTTTTAGTTGACGCTGTTGGACCTGCTTCTTCCGTGTTCGTCGCTAAAAAAGGATATCGCACAGCTATCGCCGCGAACGGACAATTTGCTTACGAGCCGGGTGCGAAGAACCCAGACTACTCGCAGCCGCAAACCCCGGCTCTCTTCACTCTGCACCGGCTGTGATTCAATCTATATATTATCAAGAATGAATTTCATGAAAATGTATAATAAAATGGGCCTGACCATTCTGGTCATTCAAGCAATCGGCTTGTTCTCCCAATTGCAGGCCCAAGTGGCCGATCCGGTAATAACTCCGGTTCCCATCTATCGTCCCCAACAAACGATGTTGTTGGAGATCACGGAGGCCACAGCCGGAGCAACCATCCATTATACGACAGACGGCACTCCGCCGACTCCGTCGAGTCCGAGCATTTCTTCGGGAGGATCCGTTAATCTGGCTAATAATGCGACGCTGCAGGTTCAAGCCTTTCAAAGCCCGACCGTTACCAGCAATCTGATCACTTTCCGGACGTCAGGCTGCGGAGCCGCTTCGGCGGGTGATCAACATACGGTGCTTCTTAAGAATGACGGCAGCGTCTGGGCGTGGGGCGACAACAGCGCGGGCGAATTGGGAAACGGAACAACCACCTCCTCCAGTACGCCGGTTCAGGTCATGGCGAACAGTACCACCCCTCTTTCGGGAATTATTGCCGTCGCGGCTGGGACGCGAGAAAGTTTCGCTGTCGACGGCAGCGGCAGCGTCTGGGCGTGGGGCTACAACGCGGATGGCGAGTTGGGCGTTGGCACGACCAGCAATGCGCTATATCCGACGCAGGTGCCGGGCGTTAGCGGTATCGTGAATGTTGCCACCGCCAATAGTCACACGCTCGCGCTCAAAAGCGACGGGACGATTTTTTCCTGGGGCGCTAATTCGAACGGACAGGTTGGCAACAATTCCGTCAGCCCTTTCGTTACGAACCCGGTTAGAGTAGCTGCTCCATCGGGCCAATCGGGGCCATATTTCCAAGGTGCCATCGCGATCGCTGCCGGCGCGAATCACAGCCTCGCGGTTGATAGCTACAGCAAAACGTGGGCATGGGGAGGTAACGCCGCCGGCCAGCTTGGTAATGGCGACACACTCCTTGCGTCTCAGTTAGTTCCAGAGCCGGTCGTCGGACAAAACGGATATCATTACAAGCCAAGCCACGAGCAACTTTACCGCGACCGTGGCCGAGGATCCATTCGTGAACTATCGCTACACGCGTGGGACAGGATCAGATCCTAGCTTTCAGACCTTCGTTATCGCGCTGAACCAGACAACGGGCGTTCCCCTCGACGCCATGGGCAATAACGCTGAAAACTTCCCCTCCGGTGCGCCATGGTTTACTACGATCGCGAACGCAACTGCATACCATGTTTCGGTCGCGACAACACAGCAGAATGTCAGCGGGGCTGTCGTTACCAACCAGCAGTCCACTTATCCGACTTCGCAAGCATTCCAAAATCCGGTGGTGGCCTTCGGCGCCGCCGGAAATGGAACGCCTTTGTATACGAACCAGTCCTATGCGTTCGGCTTTGGAAGCGGGGGACAAGATAACTCGATGACGACGCTTCCGGACCTTCGAATCCGGGTTTATCCAAAATCTTCGTTCGGCTCAGGTCAAACTAATGTCGCTCCGGTTGCTAGCTTCACGTTTACGCTGCCTCGTCAAGGAACGGCCGATTGGACCGCGTTTGCCCAAAATGGTTTGAAGTCCGGAACTGCGTGAGCATCCTGCTTTGGACAAACTTGTTTCGGATTTGGGGAACAATCCGATGGCGATCGCGAACTATGTTCTGAACAATATTCATTTGACCGATGCGCTGAGTTACGACCGTAACGGTGACCTCACGACCGCTTCAATCAACTGTGGAGGCGTCAACCGCGGCGCGTTGGCAACCTACATGGAGAAACAGGGTAATCCAATCGAGCAATGCGCCCTGCTGATTTACCTGCTACGTAAATGTAGTCCCGCGGTTCCGTGCGGATACGTCTTTCCGTCGAATAACATGCTCCAGATGCTGGATCAGCGGATGAGTTCGATCTTGCGGATTCAGCTGCACAACGCCGTCGATCCCTACGGCAACGCAATTATGCCGCAGATCATCCCGGTGAACTATCCGTGGGTGGTCGCCTACATCAACGGTCAATGGGTTCATATTTTCCCATGGATGAAAGATACATCCATTACAGAGGGATACGACCTCAATCCCCTCATGCCGGGCCCCGGTGTAACTTCGTCGACTTCGAACGGCTATCAAAGCGGTCTTCAGTGGATGCAGGCTTACGTGAATCGTGACCCGGCGATTCTATCCTTGAGCACGACCTGGGACGATCCCGCCCACCTTTTCGTTCCTTTCGTTGAGAAATACCTCGCGCTGGAACATCCCACGATCAGTCTGTCGGACGTCGGCATTCAAGCCGAGGACCGGCAGAACACGTATGCTACCTGGGCTCAGTTTCCACAGCCCTGGGGTCTCAACGGTTCGTTAAGTGCCAATAACTTTCAGGCGTCCTTAGGGACCACCCCAACGATATTCAACACGATCGAGGTCTCGGTTCAGACCTATGGAAACGGCAGTTCAAGTGCTACGACGCTCTTCGACACGGGTGCAATTCCGGCCCTCTACTTCCATGATCGCCGACTCATGGTGCATGAAACACAGAATGGCACCGGATCGACCTACACGATGGGCTTGAGCCTCGCGCCGCTCCGCCCGGGGACAACAACGGTAGGTACTTTTGCATCGACCGGAGACATGGTGAATAAGCAGGTCCTGTCCAACGCGTCGCTCCCGGTCTCCGACGTGGTATTCACGATTTCGATCAGTTATAATAGAAACCTCAATATGCCGACGGGCTTTACGCAGCCCTCGAGCAATTGGAACCAGTTCCTCGGCGTAATCGACACGCAGACTGTCACTGCTGCAAATATATTTTTCTCCGGCGACCTGGTCACTTACTGCCTCGATTTCGGGAATGTGACTCAGGAGATGCTTGATTCGCATGCCCAAACCTATTGGAATGACCAGCAGACTATCGCTCAGGGACAATCTTCAAGTGTCGATCCCGACGACCTGATTGGTGAACCGGTCTATCTGATGGGGTTGAGCTGGGATAAGGCTTCCGACGATTTCCAGGCGGAAACCCAGTCTCTGTACAAGGAAATCCTGATTTCGCAATTGCGCTATGGCGCTGCAAAGATCAATGCGCAAAGGAACAGCGACGGATCACTCCCCAGCGGCCAAATCACGCTTCTTTACCCATCATTCGATCTTGATAACTACGAGGAGGCGGATGCGGCCTACGATACTGCTAATGCGGGCACATCGGAGCAATTTACGCACGATTCATCTTATTTGCGTTTGGCGGCCGAGTCCGCGAATGAGCACACGATCATTAATACGTTCTGGAATCTCACAGACAGCGCGTCAACGATTCACGTTCTGGACGTCGCTCAGGAACAAGGCCATCCGATAGCCTTTCTTACCAGCCAGAATTATTCTACTCAAGGCAGCGCGTCATACACTGCGACGGTGAATGGGACCAGCACGACCCAGCCGTTGTCCGCGTGGGCTGGCAGCGAATGGAGCCCTCTGGTTACTATTTTTCAAAACAGTCCCTATGCGTTTGCCTATCTCACACCCGGCGACGTTACCTGTGCGAACGGGTCTT
>CAZMNG010000318.1:0-5457 GCA_964567505.1 uncultured Chthoniobacterales bacterium | reverse complement strand
GGGTGCTGACGCGTCGATTGCGGCGGTTAAAAAGGCAAAAGATGCCGGCATCCCTTCGTTCCTTGTCGACCGCGAAATCAATGCGAACGGCGTTGCGGTCGCTCAGTTGGTTTCCAATAATTATCAGGGAGCGACGCTGGGAGCCGAAGAGTTTGCCAAGGTGATGGGCGAGGAAGGTGACTATGTCGAGCTGATCGGGAAGGAAACAGACACGAATGCTGGAATCCGGTCGAAGGGGTACAACGATACGTTGAGCCAATATCCCAAGCTGAAGAAGGTTGCCTCCCAAAGCGCCAACTGGAACCAGGCCGAGGCTTTCCAGAAGATGCAGACGATCATCCAGCAGTTCCCGAACATTAAGGGAGTCATCTCCGGCAATGATACGATGGCCCTTGGCGCGTATGCGGCGCTGAAAGGGGCCGGTAAAGGGAACGTCATTGTGGTCGGCTTCGATGGGAGTCCCGACGTGGCGGAATCGATTAAGGCGGGCGAAATTCGCGCAACGGTCCTGCAACCGGTTGTGCACCTCTCGGAGTTGGCTGTCGAAGAGGCCGATCAGTACATTAAGACCGGGTCGACCGGCAAGGACGAGAAACAGACGATCGACTGCGTGCTCGTGAACCCCGATAACGTGAAGAACTATTCAGCGTTCAATCTGTCGGAGTAACCCGCAAAAAGCAGTTCCGGCGCGCACCGGACCGGAGCGACGAGATCGTCGCGGGTCGGAAAGCTCTTAAGCAGACGCTGCGTCTGCTTGAGAGCATGCATAAAAATAGATGGATTAAAACAAACTGCTTGAACCTCTTCTCTCGCAACGAGCAAAGCCATTGGATCAGCGATGGCTTAGCGGAGGCCTTCCTCAACGATGAAGACGATCCTTGCGCTTGATGCCGGGACCACCAACGTCAAAGCGATCCTGGTCGATCAGCAGGCGAACGTGGTGGCCCGAAGTTCGACCCCGCTCGCTATCCAGTTTCCCAAAGCGGGCTGGGTCGAACAATCGGCCGCCGAAATCTGGGATGCTGCGCGGCAGGCGCTCGAGAACTGTTTGGCACAGGCAACCAACCACGAGGTCATTGCGCTCGGGATCTCCAACCAGAGAGAAACCGTTGTGGCGTGGAACAGGATCACAAGCGAGGCCGTTGGTCCGTGTATCGTCTGGCAATGCCGCCGAAGCGCCTCGATATGCCAGGCCTTGCGGCTGGCAGGGGCGGAGGAGACTGTTCGCAGTAAAACGGGTCTGCAGGTCGATCCACTTTTTCCGTCCACGAAAATCCAATGGTTGCTTGAGCATCATCCGGACCTCAGAGAATTGGCCAATCACGGAAATCTGTGCCTCGGGACGGTCGATTCGTGGCTGGTCTGGAACCTGACGAGCGGCAAACGGTTTTTAACTGATTACAGCAACGCTTCCCGCACTCAGCTATTGAACTTGCGTGAAGGACGCTGGGATCCGGAAATGCTCGCTCTTTTTGGAGTTCCGGTTTCTGCTCTGCCGCAAATTAAGGGCTCGAACGAGCTGTTTGGCGAAACGAATCTGTTCAGTGCCAAACCAATCCCGATTTGTGGAGTACTCGGGGATTCTCATGCCGCGTTGCTGGGGCACGGTGTTCTTGATAAAGGGAAGGTCAAGGCGACCTACGGAACAGGCTCATCGCTGATGACCCTTTGCGACGGGCCGCAAACCGGGGACAAACGCGTATCTACAACCATCGCCTGGAAACTGGATCGCATTCAATACGCGTATGAGGGAAATATAACTGTGACCGGGTCCGGGCTTTCGTGGGCTCTCGGGCTCACCGGCTTCGAAGACTTCGACACAGCCGTCCGAGTTGCAACGGCCTTGGAGGACAATGGCAACGTCTATTTTGTGCCTGCGCTGGCCGGTTTGGGTGCGCCGCATTGGAATGAAAATGCTCGCGGATCGATCGTGGGCTTGTCTTTTGGTACGCGCAAAGAGCACATCGTACGAGCGTCGCTTGAAGCGATTGCATTCCAGATTAACGATCTCTTCGATGCCATGCAGGAGGCTGTTGGAACCAGGTTGGACAGCCTTTTGACCGATGGCGGCGCGAGCAGGAACAATTGGCTGATGCAATTTCAAGCCGACCTGATCAATCGTCCGGTATTGCGAAGCGAAACCGCAGAACTGTCGGGATTAGGCGCTGCGTTTGCCGCCGGGCTCGGCGCTGGTTTCTGGTCGTCACCCGACGAACTTTCCGGGGCGATAGCGCCCCACGATCGGTTTCAACCGGGAACGAAAAACGAAGAACGAATGCGCCTGGTGGAGCGCTGGGACAGCGCGGTGGCGTCTGTCAAAGCTCTGGCCCAAAAATCTCACGAGCCAAAGCTCTCAGCCGATCTGGACGCAAACCGCGAAGGCTTTCAGGCTAGTACTTGATTTTCGAAGAACCGAACAGGAATAATGATCTGCTGAAATGTTGCGGAATCTTCCAGACCTCAGACTCATGACGCGGGTGGCCCGCCTGTATCATGAAGAAAGACTGATCCAGAGCGAGATTGCGAGCAAGTTAGGCATCACGCAGGTCGCGGTCTCTCGCCTGCTTAAGAAAGCCGAAGAGTACGGAATCATTCGGACGACAGTTGTCACGCCGCCCGGTGCATTTGCGGAACTGGAGGAAACGCTCGAGCAGCGATTTGGCCTTTCCCAGGTGATCGTCGGGGAAGCAACGAGCGATTCGGAAGAGGCTGTCCTTGCCGCGATCGGATCCGCTGCCGCCGAATTTCTGGAGTCGACCGTCAAGTCTGGAGAAATCATCGGGATATCGTCCTGGAGTTCCTCTTTGCTGGCGACAGTGGAGCAGATGCACCCGATTCGAAAACTCGAAAACTGCGTGGTCGTGCAATTACTGGGAGGGATCGGTAGTCCCTCGGCAGAGCAGCACGCGAACCATTTGGCGGTTCGATTGGCCAGGCTTGTACGGGGTGAAGCTCGATTTTTACCGGTCCCTGGAGTCGTCGGCTCTGCCAGTGCGGCCAAGGTTTTGCTGAAGGAACCCAATGTCAGCAGCACGGTCGCGCTCTTTGACAAGGTCAGTCTGGCGCTGGTTGGTATTGGCTGCGTCGAGCCTTCGGCATTGGTCGCCAGCAGCGGAAACATTTTTTCAAAGGCAGAATTGGAGCTGCTTCAAAAGCAGGGGGCAGTGGGAGACGTTTGCCTGCGCTTTTTTGACGCCAAGGGCCGCCCGGTAAAAGGAGCTCATGATGAACGCGTGATCGGGATGGGACTGGAGCGGGTGCGCCAGGTACAAAGATCAGTCGCCGTCTGCGGTGGAAAAAGGAAATTCGCAGCGATTCTCGGAGCCGTGCGCGGGAAATGGATTAACACCCTGGTTACCGACCAGCACACCGCCGCCCGCCTGGTCAATGCGCAACCCGGCAAGGCGGCACCGGGCTGAGCTTACTGGAAACAGGCGAGACGCGTGTTGAGGGGCATTCTGCATTTTGACGCGGATCAGCCGACACGAGGCTTTTCGGCCGTCGATACGCAGATTACCATCGGTAACCGTCGTCTGGTCGATAGCAGCGGCAAGGGGCTGGTAGCGTTGCTGGAGTTGAATACGCGCTCCGTCGGTTGGCTACCGTCTGAAACAGCTTTTTGTAGTTCGCATTATTTGGCAGCACGTATCGGTCAGCGTTGGTGTTGCTGAAATTTAACCATCCTCCTCTCTTTCGTCTTAGTACGTTGCGCGACCGCCGCTGAGGTCGAAGACCGCTCCGGTGGTAAATGAGTTCTCTGCAGAGACAAGCCATGCAACCATACCGAGAGTTGTGGATGACAGGATAAAGAACGGTGTGCTCACTCGAAAGGATGCACGATTAGTGACGAGTTCGAGGACGAGGACGATGGAATCGTGCAATCCTGGTCAGGCGATCGTCCCAAACCCTCCTTAACGAAGCGCCATTCGTGTCAGTAGTCAGCCTCGATCGGATGCACCCTCTCATTCCGGGACTGTGCCGGGCACATTATGAAAAATTACCTTTTTCCCTTTTTTCAGTGCTCCCTCCATCCTCAGTTTGCCTACAAACACGCCTTCCTGACTCTCTTCGGTCTCGTTGTCTATCTTTTCCTTCTTGTTCTCCTCTTTCGACGTTTTGTAGGGTTGTTTTGATTTGTAAAGATCCGCCAAGCCTCTTTGTTGCGCCTGAAGCAAAATTGCTGACCATTTTGGATTTGGGTCTTTTTTCTCCTTGAGGAGAGTAGTCTGAGCGATCCCATTCAATTTGTTGCTGCGCCGCTCCGCATAGTATCCGAGAAACCAATCCTTATGCTTCAGTAACTCGGTCTGAACGAAATTCGCATTTCGGAATGTTTTTTCAGTTAAACAGTGTCCGTTATGCTTTAAGTGGTCATCCGTGAACCCCCCCAAGTCTTTATACTTTTGTATTTGCTTATTATCTGGGACCGAATCGACGAGCCATTGCCACAATGCTCGTTTCCCTTTGGCCGGCTGAGATCCGTTAAGGTAAAATATATCTTCCGCGCTCAACGCAGACGCGCCGGAGTACAGCGTCGAAGTTTTATCTAACCATCCAAAGAGCTCACCCGCAACAAGCCACTGATAAGAGTGGGAAAACTCGCCATGGCCAAACCCGAATGAATCCTTCCAGAGAATCTTATTTTTGACGTTAGCCAAAAATACGTCCTCACTGAGTTGACCGATATAAACGACGTGCTTCTCTTGGGTGTGCATCGCAAACCCGTAATTCGATGCTAATTTCTGGATCGACCGGGTCAGCCGGTTACTTCCATCCGTAATTTTCTCCAGATAGATCTTCCAAAGAGCCTCTGACAGGTTACGCAGCCCTTCCTCGAACTTGCCGACGTAGGGCGGTTTATTCGCGAGAAGGGTGGCTAGCGCCGCGTACTCCTGCAAATAAGTAATCGGTCCAAACCATTGCTTGATGCAACGTCCCGCATGGTCTTCGTTTTCTATTTCTGTATACCAACTCATCGTCTGCTCCATTTCTTAGCGAACTCACGAATCGGGTAGAAACGGGATCATTGCTTCATCGAGCTTTCCCTTTCTCGCATCCGCGAGCTCTGTGGTTACTATGTGCAACGAGGAAAACTGCCTGAGCTCTCACAAATATTCGCCTCCATGGACTCGAACTGGCTGGGATTCGGTCACCGGTCGAGCACGAGCACGATTAGGAGCACGACTATCGATTCGTGCCGAGGACGATTAATTATTGATCCTGGCCTCCTCAGACGAAATTCAACTGGCGCTGGATCGGCAATCCTCCGGGCGGCTTGAGAAATGCCTCTTTCCTTTCCTGTGGTTCCGCTTCCAGCGGATTTGCATGACCCAATCTTCGTCGAAGTCGTCCTCGTCCGGGATCACGCGAGACAGACCCGCGAAATTTTTTTTTTGCTGAACGCTTGACGGGCAACGAAAAGCCGCACATTGTGATTAGATATGGTTTATTGATTAT
>CAZMNG010000317.1:3200-5482 GCA_964567505.1 uncultured Chthoniobacterales bacterium | reverse complement strand
GACGAAGGATGAAACCAAGAACAGTTCCGGTGAGCCGCCACTCGACTATCGCAGTGCGTTTTGTGAAGGAGTGATGCGCTTTCGCGATGAATGGAATCCAGCCGCGCCCGAGTTCCGCCTGGATATTAGCGGCAAGCCTTTCACGCTTAGCGATCTCTGCGGATTGGTAGTAGGTCTCGGCGGCCATTTACCGACAAACGTTCTCAACCGCCTACTGTCAGAAATGCATAATGCGCGATACACCCGCCTCAAGGTGGAACTCGCCAATGATCCATCGTACTCCACTGCAGCTCGTTGCTTATTGAGGCTGATGAACGACAGCAGAGCGGCACTCCACAGACTGGATGAGGAGCGGTTTAGAGCTCCTGGGGTGAAACTCTGGGACAAGCAGGGTACACACAACGGATCCGAGTGACGGGTAATCAAGCGCAGGATCGCTGTGAATATCGCGAAGCTGCCTGAACTGTTGTGGCGCGGCGACGGTGGCTAACCGTTCTGAATTAGTGGAAGTCCGTGCAAGGGGGAAATGCAAGCTTCCCCGCCAGCTTTATAATGGAAGAGTTTGCGACCGACCCATGTCTGTTCGTGCCCCAAACGTCACTTCGCTGCGCAGAACGATAACGTCTGTTGGAGTAACAATGCATTGATCGGCACGGGCACTGAATGCATCGGTCGCGAATGACCCATCGCGTCACAGTCAACAATCTCTTGAGATGAGAAAGCTGAGGCAAAAGGCAACGGGATAGGATTAGGCTTGGACGCTATGGTGCCCCGCTCTTCTTACTTGAGGTATCGAATATGAATGAAGAACAGACGCAAACATTGTCTTTGAGAGCTGCATAGGCGTTTGGCGCCGCGCACGGACTTGAACGAGAGGTGTCTGAAATCCGGGATATGTCATCGAGCGGGATTCCTCTCACCCGCGCCTCTGTCCCACCCACGACATTTCCGTCCGAACTGAAATCGTAAGACGCGCTCGTGGTGGCAAACAGGACAGATCGGGCTTTGTGCGATAAGACTAGTGCTATGGCTTCGAATGTTCGCGCAATTGACGCCTTGGGCCAAGAGTTTGCTAGGACCGAGCGGCTGTCCGCCGACGAGCTTCGCGTTCATCAGGCGCCGCTTCTTGCCAAGCTCATCGATCATGCATGCCGACACACGGATTTCTACAAGGGTCGTCTCGATTTCGATACCGGCCAGCCAAAAAGCATAGCAAGAACCTGGTCCAAAATCCCGATCCTCACCCGCGCCGAGGCGATTGCAAATGGCGAAAAGCTGAGAAGTCGAAGCACGCCGCCTGAAATCGGTGCAATCGTCGATATGACTTCGTCGGGATCGACTGGTATGCCGTTTCGCTTCAAGAGGACCGCCGAGACGCTATTGGCAGACCAGATTTTGACTGACCGCATGTACCGTTGGTGGCGCGTCGATGGGAACAAGTCCTTGGCTCAGATCGCCTTCGACAATGCCGGGGAGGCCCAGACTGGCCGAACGCTCACCACACGTGGCTGGCGTCCCGCTTGCCCCAATGGCATCAAGCACTTTCTTTCGACCGCGTTCGATATCGATACCCAATTGGATTGGCTGGTGGCTCTGAGGCCGAACTACCTCGGATCGTATTCGGGTATTCTAAAGGAGTTGGCCATAGTGGCGCAAAAGCGTGGGATCGAGCTGCCGTTCGAGCTGATCTTTTCATTCGCCACCGTCGTCGATCCGGATGTGCGCACCTTGTGCCGAACAGTCTTCGGCAGTGAGATCGCCGATACCTACGGTGCTCAGGAAGCAGGCCACATCGCCGCGCAATGCGGCGACTGCGGCGAGTATCACATCAGTGCCGAGAGGTGCTTGCTCGAAATCCTGCGCGACGACGGTTTCGCGGCGGCCCCTGGCGAGATCGGACGCGCAATCGTCACACCGTTCTACAGTTACGCGATGCCGTTAATTCGCTATGAATTGGGGGATATGGCGGAAGCCGGCGCGGTAAACCCCTCGTGCGGCCGCGGACTTCCTACAGTGCGCCGTATTCTCGGCCGGTATCGAAACTTATTCAGGTTTCGTGACGGGACTACGGTATGGCCGACGCCAGCTCATTTCCGCAACTTCATCGCAGGGAAGCAGTTTCAGGTCGTTCAAACTGATTTCGATCATATCGAGATTCGTTATGTGCCAGAATCGTGCGATCAGCCGATCGATCTTCCAGCCCTAACCCAACGCGTTCGGAGCACGCTGAGACAGCCCGTCGATGTGACGGTCCGTGCAGTCGACGCGATCCCTCGTTCTCG
>CAZMNG010000317.1:0-3190 GCA_964567505.1 uncultured Chthoniobacterales bacterium | reverse complement strand
TCGAAATGGCAAGTACGAAGATTTCGTCAGTCAGGTCCCGCGAAATGATGACATAGCCTCATAGTCAAAGCGAGAGCGGTGCTCCGGCGTGGGCGGCTTTATCACGTGAAGAGGGCCTGGCCTTGCCAGGACTACCCATCTTCTCTGCGCGATGCAAAATACCGGCGGACATATTCATGCATCTCTGGTTTATCCGTGCTCCACTGCCAAGAGCCGTCCTCAGCAATAGCGATATCGATGTAGGGATCGAACTGGAAGCGTTGAAAACCCTCATGTCGTGAGCGCCCTTTCCGCATACCCACATCGCCGTGCCACAGGTGGAATATGTCCGCATTCAGAAATGCCGTCTCGGCTCGCACCGTTTCGTAATATGGCTCGGCCCAGGTGATATACCGCTGCCGTTGGTGTTCGTTCATACAATGGCGCAGCATCAGCTCTTCGAAACAATGGTGGGCGGCGCCGGCCATCGCGCTGTCTCCGCCGCCAATAATACAGGCGTCGTAAAAAGAGTGGCGGTCGAGAAGATCGCGGCGGGCCGCCCATGCGAAGCCAGCTGACCAGGTGCCTTTTCGATTATCTTGAACATGGCCGATAATTGTCGCAGCGGGAATGCCCGACGCCAGAGAGAAAGCCGCGGACGGACACGTGAGCTCCACCTCAGCTGCGCAATCTTTTCCGGGAGCCCACAGCCGGCTGAGATAGTGCACCTGCCGGAACAACTGAATGAGTGCGTATCGATCGAGCAAAGAATTAGCGTCCTCGATCCACCCGGGCGTGGTAAAGAAAATGTCACAATCCAGCCAGGCGACTTTACGACAACTGCTCGGAAGTGCTTGCAGGGCTACATTGAGCAAGCGCTCCTTCTGCCACAGCACCGCCGCGCCGTCGCGCAGCTGAATCAGAATTTCCGCGTCCTGCGCCTGCAGCTCAAACTCTGGCCCATATGCTAGTTCGACCGCGACCAGAGGGAGCTGCAAACGGTCGCGGAAAATCCGGAAATTCGCTAGCCTCCGCCGGTACTGCATCGGGTTGAAGTAGCAGGTGATAGCCCAGAGGTCCTTCGGGCGGCCTCCTGTCATGGCTGCGGGTTCGAACCTGACACTGGTGTGGAGCACGATGCATTCGGCTGACTTCCTGTCGCTCCATCTTCGATCGCGCCCAGCTTGCGGACGAGGGTTACACCTTGGTCGAACGGAAGGTCAAAAACTTGCAGTCGCACGTCTTGCTTGAGTTTATCGACAAAATATCTAACACGCTGCTCGTAGGCGCGCTCGGCTCCGTACACGCGGGAGACCCTGCTGCGCGCCGTGTCGTGGAGCAGAATGATTCCATTAGGATCCAGGATACCTTCGAAGGCCTCGTAATCGAAACGAGCCTGCTCCTCGGAGTGATACCCGTCCACGAACACCATCCCCAGTCGATTGAGGGAACGATAGGCCTCCGACTGCGTGAACTGCTGTGTGGTCATGAGATAATGTTCGATGTTCATCACATCGAAAAGGGCAAAGTGCGCGCGGACGGACTGCGCGTCTTTCCAGAAATCGTCAACAAAAGACGGGTCGATGAAAATGACCTGACCTCCATTCAGGTTGTCAGCTAGCGCTTTGCCTAGGACCAGCGGAACGAAGCCGCGATATGAACCGATGATCACGACCTGTTTCGGGCGGATGACTCGCGCCAACCCGTAATAGATCCATCCTAAGCCTAGGTTTGCATCCTCGACCCGTTGCAGGTGACCCATGCTGGTCAGGTCACGGCAGTTGAGCAGCTTTGCTATCCAGTCCTTCATGGAATAGTCCAAGGCGGGGCAAGGAAGATTGAACTTTGCAGGGCGGTGAATTCTCGTTCGAGCTGCCGGGGTGGCCAAGCGCGTGGATTGACCCGCAAAATTCTAATGACTCCAGAAACTGCGCGATTCATGCCCCTCAGGCCTGATTAGTGAGCTTGCTGACGGCGTGTCGAGCGATCCAGCGCAAAGGCTATATATCTAAAGATATGCCGCAAAGTCTACCGACGCCCATTGACCGGTATTGTATTGATCTAGATTATTCAATCCGGCTGGGGAACCTAAGGCTTGTTTTTGAAGCCACTGTGTTGTTTTACTCACATCCGGGAGTTTGCTGTGACGCACGACCCCAATTCATTTAAAAAGGTTGCGGCTCTGACCGGCTTGACGGTGCTGATTGGTGGCGCAGAAATTTCCAATGCTCACGCGACCACATTTTCAGATCCAACGCAAACATTTAGTTACACCATCGGTACGCGGTTCCAAAGTGGAGGTTCAACTTTATCTCCGGATGGCACTCTGTCGTTTGCGGGATTTAATGCTGGCTTGGGAACACTCACACAAGTGGAAGTCCAACTGAATTCTAACTTTAACTTCGATTCCCGTTCCGTAGACGCTTCCGTAACACTTGCTGGTGAGTCTATCGGTTCCTCCAATCCAACGAACGGAAGCGCCCCTTCTATAGTGAATGTACCCTTTAATGAAGACGTGTTCTTTACGACTTCCTTGAGTCCTTTTATTACTTCATCAATTTCCGCCGATCTAGCGTTCGGCACTAGCGATGGTTATGGCACCTGGTCAGGCAGCGGCAGTCCTGCAGGTATCACGGTCACCTACACATATACCCCTGTCTCAAATACGCCACTTCCCGCCACCCTGCCGTTGTTTGCAGGTGGGCTTGCTGGCTTAGGCTTTACGACTTGGCGTAGTCGGCGGAAGCAGACGGCGAAAAAATAAGGCTCGCGGCGAACTGCAAGTTAAAAATTGCCGCGCTCTTGACCGCGCATGGGCTCCGTTTTCGAGTCAGCTGTTACTGAAGGCCTTCGTGACAGCAGTATGTGTCTATGACCCTCACGCAGAGCGTCCTTCAGAAAGAGCACGTGGCGATGGCGTTCGGTACGCCAATTTCTTCCTATCTTTGGGCGGACAGCGACACAATTAATGCGGAACTGAAGAACGTCATTCTGCAAAAAGAAAAAGTGGATCAGGGATTGATAAAGAGCAATGTGGGTGGCTGGCACTCAAAATCGGGTCTGTTTCTCTGGGAAGCAGACTGCGTTCGAAAACTCCAAGAGCGGGTGAGCTCCACGGCGTTGGATTTGACCCGACTGGTGACTGTATCGGATGGCCCAAGAAAGATGCATTTGCAGTTAGACTGCTGGGCAAATGTTTCGCGGCGTGGAG
>CAZMNG010000316.1:3750-5505 GCA_964567505.1 uncultured Chthoniobacterales bacterium | reverse complement strand
TCGCGCTGGTGCTACGGTAATTCTGTTCGAGCTTGATGATCTTCGGGTTCGGGAAATGCCGTTCGAACTCGAGGATGTTCGAAACGTCAGCTCCTCGCCAGCCATAGATACTCTGGTCATCGTCACCCACAACGCAGACATTCCTGTGCGTTCCGCCCAGAAGCAGAATCAGATCAAGCTGGAGCCGGTTCGTGTCCTGGAACTCGTCGACCATCACGAACTCGTATTTTTGCTGCCAATGCTCGCGAACGTCCGGAAACTCGGCTAACAATCGAACCGCCAGAATTAACAGATCGTCGAAATCGACGGCGTTATAAGTCTTCAGCGCTTCCTGGTAGCGGTGAAACACGGCCGAGTGCAGGTTGGCGTCGGATGCAGCAACAGCAAGCCGCTGATTTTTTGATTTGCTGATGAAACTGGAAGCCGCCGCCGGATCGAGTTTTTCGCTTTGGCTCGTGAGTCGTGTGATGATCTTGCGAAGCAAGCCCAACTGATCGGTCTCGTCGTAGATGGAGAAATTCGATTTGTAACCGAGTTTCTCGATATCGCGGCGGAGGAGTCGAAGGCAGAAAGCATGAAAGGTGCAGAGGGTCAGCCCTTTTTTGTTTTCTCTGTCGGTGTTTACGCGGGCTCGCATTTCGTTTGCGGCCTTGTTTGTAAATGTCACCGCTAGAATTTTGCCGGGAGAAACTCCTTCGCTCAAGAGGTACATGATTCGCGCCGTAATCACTCGAGTCTTTCCGGTGCCGGCGCCGGCGAGAATCAAAACGGGTCCGCGCGTTGTCTGGACCGCTTCAAGCTGCTGTGGATTAAGGTCAAACAGGCGCACGATATGACAGATAAAACGGTGTGAATGCGCGAAGCCAAAGTCGGGTGTTGCGCCAAAATTTTTAAAAAAAAATCTGCGTCGCTCACAATCCTTCCAGATTTGTGAGCGATTCAGGCTCTGGCGGCAAAATGCCCGGTTAAGCCGGCTTTACCGTAGCGGCGTACCGGTCTGCAGCGTAGTCCCAGTTGATAACGTTGAAGAACCCTTTCACATACTCTGCCCGGCGGTTTTGGTACTTGAGATAGTAGGCGTGTTCCCAGACGTCGATGCCGAGAATCGGCGTCAGTTTTCCGCTTGGATTGGAAATCGGTGTGTCCTGGTTCGGAGTGGAAACGATGGATAGCGCTTTCCCGTCGGTCACAAGCCATGCCCAACCGCTGCCGAAGACTTTCATTGCCGCTTCGCTGAACTTCGTCTGGAACGCCGGATACCCGCCGAAATTTGCATCGATTGCTTTGGCCAGGTCGCCGGATGGCTGGCCGTTCTCATTCTTCTTAAGCAGTTTCCAGAATATGGAATGATTATACTGGCCACCGCCGTTGTTCCGAACCGCCGTTCGGATATTGTCCGGGACTTTGTCGAGCTGCATCAGCAAATCGTCGAGAGTCAGTTTCTGGATCGATTCGGGTGCCTGGGCGAGTGCTTTATTGAGGTTTTCGACATATGCCCCGTTGTGTTTGTCGTGATGAATCTGCATCGTCTGTGCGTCGATGTATGGTTCAAGCGCGTCGTAGGAATAACCGAGCGGCGGGAGCTTGAATGGATAGACGGAATCATCCACCGATGAGTCTGCATCTGCGCCTTGTGAGAGCGCGGGAGCTACGGCAAAGGCGCCGGCAGTCAGTGCAACAGCTTTAATTGCATCGCGTCGAGTCATCATAATGATCTACTCTACATTCAACGACTCTGGTTGCTAGGAACGCCCG
>CAZMNG010000316.1:0-3650 GCA_964567505.1 uncultured Chthoniobacterales bacterium | reverse complement strand
AATGTCGGCGCTCCATGCGGTTAGAGATTGATCCCAGGACCCTCAACCCGTATAGTAGCCGACTCTTTTTATGAAAACCTCTACAGCCAACGAACCCGCCCTGACACGTCAGGCCTCGAAACGAGGCGAAGCGATGAATGGCGCCGAGATTCTCGTCGCCGCACTGGAGCGAGAGGGTGTAGAGGTAATCTTTGCGTATCCGGGCGGCGCCAGCATGCCGATTCACCAGGCGCTGACGCGGTCGCCCAGGATTCGAACGATTCTGCCTCGGCACGAGCAGGGTGGCAGCTTTGCCGCCGGCGGATATGCGCGAGCCACTGGAAAAGCTGGTGTCTGTATGGCGACCTCCGGCCCTGGCGCAACCAATCTTGTGACAGGTATTGCCGATGCCTACATGGATTCGGTTCCGCTCATCGCGATTACCGGCCAGGTGCCGCAGGAAATGATCGGCCGCGGCGCGTTCCAGGAGACGGACGTCTACGGAATGACGCTCCCGGTGGTTAAGCACAGCTATCTCGTCATGGATATTCACGAGATCCCTCGCGTGGTAAAAGAAGCGTTTCATATCTCGCAGAGCGGACGGCCCGGCCCCGTGCTGATCGATATTCCGAAAAATATCCAGAACCAGATGGCGCAGCCGATTTTTCCGACCGAACTCACTTTGCGTGGATATCACGTGCAGCCCAAAGCCGATCCGGTGGCTTTGAACGAAATCATCGGGCTGATCAAATCAGCAAAACGACCAATGATTTATGCCGGCGGCGGCATCATTACATCTGACGCGGCCGGAGAACTGCGGGAGTTCGCCGAACGAAGCCAGATCCCGGTGGCCACAACCCTCATGGGGATTGGCGGTTTTCCCGAAGGGCATCCACTCTCGCTGAAATGGCTGGGCATGCACGGAACGGTTTACGCCAACTGCGCGGTGAATGAGTCCGATCTATTGCTGGCTTTTGGAGTGCGATTCGACGACCGGGTCACCGGCAAGGTCGAAAAATTCGCCGAGCACGGCACCATCGTGCACATCGACATCGACTTTTCAGAGCTGAACAAGAACAAAGTCGTCAAGCTTCCGATTCTAAGCGATATCAAATATGCGCTGAGTGAATTGAACCGGCTGCTGGCGGCAGGGGGATACCAGCGGACCTCCACGGACTTTACGCTGTTCCCGGAATGGATAAAAAAAATCCGGAAATGGAAGCAGCGTTACCCGCTCGATTTCAAGGACTCCGATACCGAAATTTTGCCTCAGTACGTCATCCGGCTGCTGTATGAAATGACCAATGGTGAAGCGATCGTGGCAACCGGCGTCGGCCAACACCAGATGTGGGCCGGGCAATACTACGACTTCTCGACACCGCGCCAGTTTTTGACCTCTGCGGGCCTGGGTGCGATGGGGTTCGGATTTCCAGCTGCGCTCGGTGCGAAGGTTGCCTTTCCGAACAAGCAAGTCATTGATATCGACGGCGACGGCTCGTTCCTGATGAACGTCCAGGAACTGGCTTGTGCGCACGTGGAAGGCATTGCCGCCAAGGTCGTGATTGTCAACAACCAACATCTTGGAATGGTGGTGCAGTGGGAGGACCGATTCTACAACAGCAATCGGGGCCACACGTTCCTGGGCGATCCACGGGACCGGGACAGGATTTACCCGGATTACGTTGAACTCTGCAAAGGCTTCGGCGTGAAGTGCGAACGGGTCGTCGACAAGAAAGATTTGCGGGGCGCTCTGCAGCGGATGTTGGACTCTGACGAGTGTTATGTCCTCGATGTGATGACACCGTTCACTGAACACGTGATGCCGATGATTCCGGCCGGGAAAACCTATCGGGACATCATCATCGACGAGCGACACGGCAAGTTCGAAGGATAAAACGCGGAAAGGACAGACGCTAGCCTGCATGGCTCGCAAATCTTTGGCGGTTTGCGAGCGATGCAGGCTGCGCATTTTCAGGTTTAATTCAGGTGTCGATGGAGGAAAACGAACTTCTTGCGATCCGGCGCCAGAAGCTCGAGCAACTGCTTGAGCGGAAGGTGGACCCTTTTGGAGGACGGTTTGACGTCTCCGGTGATGTCGGCGAAGTCCGGCAAAGTTTTGCAGAAGGCAAGCGCGTCCGCGCCGCGGGACGGATCACCGCGCATCGGAACATGGGCAAGAGCCAGTTTCTGGACGTGAGCGATGTGACCGGGCGCATTCAGGCTTACGTCAATCTGAAAGAACTGCCAGCCGAAGAAGTTTCCCTGTTTCAACTCCTCGATATCGGCGATTTTATCGGAGTCGAAGGCGTATGCTTCATCACAAAAAGCGGCGAACCGACGATCCGGGTGGAGAAAATTCAGATTCTCTCCAAGACCCTGCGGCCCTTACCCGACAAATGGCACGGGGTCAGCGACATTGAAATTCGAAACCGGCAACGGTACCTCGACCTGATCGCTAATCCGGCCGCGCGCAACATCTTCCTGGCCCGGAGTCGCATCGTCCGTGAGATCCGCCAATACCTGCATGCGCGCGGGTTTGTCGAAGTCGAGACACCGATGATGCAACCGATTGCGGGTGGAGCGGCAGCTCAACCGTTCAAGACCCATCACAAGGCGCTCGATATGGATCTTTACCTGCGGATTGCACCAGAACTCTATCTGAAGCGCCTTCTGGTCGGCGGGTTCACGAAGGTTTTTGAATTAAATCGAAATTTTCGAAACGAAGGAATCTCCAGGCGTCACAACCCGGAATTTACGATGCTGGAAGTTTACTGGGCCTACGCCGACTTCGAGGTGATGGCGAACCTGGTCGAAGAAATGATCTGCAGTCTGGCAGAGCTTGTTGCCGGTTCTTTGCAGATCGAGCATAAAGACAGCAACGGAAATATCCGGCGAACAATCAACCTCACACCTCCTTGGAAACGGGCCCGGTATGCAGACCTGATTCGCGAGGTCGACAACGGCTGGTACGAACTTAGCCATGAACAGAAATTGCAGCGATCCAGGGAACTCGGGGTTGAGGTGCATCCGGGGATGCAGGAGTTTGAGGTTACGCAGCAAGTATTCGAAAAGCTCGTTGAAGAACGAACGATCGACCCTCTCTTTGTGACGCACCTGCCGGTGGAACTGGTTCCCTTGGCTAAGCAAAATGCGGAAAACAAGGCACTGGTCGACGTCTATGAGCTCGTAATCAACGGCCAGGAGGTTTCGCCCGGATACACCGAGCTGAATGATCCGATGGTGCAGCGCCGCAGGCTCACCGAGCAAATCGGCGAAGAAACGCAGAACCTGGACGAGGATTTTCTGTTGGCACTCGAGCATGGGATGCCGCCTGCGGGCGGAGTCGGGATAGGCATCGACCGACTGGTGATGATGCTCACCGGCGCGGAGTCAATCCGCGAGGTCATACTATTTCCTCATCTCAAGCCGAAATGACTACCAGTTCCGCTTACCCAGCGAGCGCGATGTTTCCGCCGGAAGCAAGCAATTCGTTTCGGTTCAGCCTGTTCAATGCCGTGAACTTCCAGATTACGCTCGGTGCCCCCATGGTCCTGTACGCGAGAGCGTTGGGCGGGAGCGCGACGACAATTGGGATTGTGGCGTCGCTTGCTCCGCTGATGACCGTGCTGCAGCTTCCAACGGCATATTTCATTCCGAGGGTGGGCTACAAA
>CAZMNG010000315.1:0-5521 GCA_964567505.1 uncultured Chthoniobacterales bacterium | reverse complement strand
GCATTTGTCTCTATCTACCTTACCCGTCCGGGCGGCGAGCATGCACTGCCGCTCGAACGCTTTGCCTACACGCAACTGATCGTTCAACGACCGGATTGGCAGCTCAAGATCGAACCGCACCTTGTGACTCTGATCGCCCAACCGGGAGAGATGATGCACGGCCAGCTTCACGTAACATCCGAAGGAAAGCCCGCTTCTGATGCCGATTTAACGGTGTTCGTAGTCGACGACGCCGTCCTGCAGCTTGGGGATTGGCGGTTGCCTGATCTCGTTGACTCATTCTATTACCAGCGCCCTTTCGGTGTAAAAAGTTATGAATCGCTGGATTCTTATCAGGAAACGGTCACTCGCCAAAACCTGACTCACAAAGGGTTCGTCATCGGGGATGGGGGTGAAGAGAAAATCGGGAATGTAGTGAATGTCAGAAAAGAGTTCCAGACGTTGGCATACTGGGCCGGCTCTCTAAAGACTGACGGTGACGGCAACGCATCGTTTGAGTTTGTTGCGCCCGATAATCTGACAACCTATAGACTGGTTGCGCTGGGAGCGACAAAGGAAAGTAGATTCGGCGGAGATTCCGGCACGACCCTTAAGATTGTCAAACCGGTCCTGGTTCAGGCGGCGTTGCCTCGATTTTTGCGTGATGGTGATGACATCGAGTTGCGAGCTATTGTTCATCAGAGCTTTGCGAACTCGGACGAACTTCACGTACACTGTTTGACCGACGCGACCTGTACGTTGGCAGGACCCGCGGATTTGACGGCGACAGTCGATCGAGATGTGCCGGCCGTCTTCCGATTTGAAGCCAAGGTCACCGATCACGAACTGGTGCCGGCGAAGATCCGGTTTGATGTAACGGCTCAAACGGATTCAAAGATGACCGATTCCATCGAATTAACTCTTCCCGTGGCCGCGCCGACGGTTACGCGTGTGGAAAGTGTTGCAGGAACATTGCCGGGGACGCAGCTCAACGTCCAGGCTCTGATACCGGAACCGTGGAAACATGGACGCGGGACGGTGGATGTGACTGTTTCTACTTCTCCCTGGTTACCGGAACTTGCCGGCCTGCCTGCACTTCTCGAGTATCCACACGGTTGTTTCGAGCAGATCTCAAGTCGCTTGCTCGGATACGCTATGCTTGGGAAATTGCTCGATTTTTTGCCCGACTCGGAAGCACGCAAACAAGAGTATCGGACGGTTATAGGGCGAGGACTGGAGCAGATTGACGAATCGACTCTTGATAGTGGAATGCTCCCCTACTGGCCAGGGGACACGGTTGGACAGGCTTTTGTCACGGCACAGGCATTATGGGCTATCAATGAGGCTACCGAGGCGGGCTTCGTTATCCCGGAAGGTTTGGCGGACAGATTGCGCGGTGCGCTGACGAAGATCGTACAAGGCCGGCTTTCTGCCTCGAAATTCGAGCAGGTCTTTGCGCTGTATGCCTTGAGCCAAACCGCGACGGCCAAGGAATTCGCGGCTGAGGCTGAGGAACTTTACCTCCACCGAAATGAGACCGGCGACGAAGGGAGAGCGCTTCTAGCCTTAGCATTTTATCATCTTGGAATTATTCCGGAGGAGCAGGAGCAATTGCTTCGCGAAATTGATGCTCCCATCAAGGCGCGCGCGTTCGACCCGCTCACATTTACTTCCACCACGCGGGCCGAAGCGATATGCGCGTTCGCATTCGCGACGATCGCGCCAAAGAGCTGGACACCGGAAAAGCGAAATCGCGTGCGCGACCGCTTGAATACGCTGATCAGCTCATCGGCATCACTATCCACACAGGAAAATTTATGGTTGTTACTTGCATTTAAATCCATGCTCGGTAGCGAGGAATCGGATCCTTTAAAAATCTCCAACGCGGGCGCGGTTTTTTCAATGAATGGGCGGTCCGCGGCCTGGTTGAATCGATTGCTTCCGGATGTTGATCTTACCACCAGCTTGAACCAGGAGAATCTCAGCTATTTGATTCGGGCGAAGTACGCTACTGAATCACCTCATACCGAACGTGTCGATCGGGGCATTCGAATAGAACGGGTAGTGAATGATCTAACCGATCCGAAACGCACAGGAAACGCGAATGCTCCGTTTAAATTAGGTGATCAAATCCTCATCACTTACAGGATTAATACTCCGAAGACCCAGAATTATGTGGCGCTCGAAGACCTGCTTCCTGCCGGTCTGGAAACTGTAAACCCCGAGTTGGCCCTGATCGCAAAATTTTTCGATATCCCATCTGATAACAGCAATGATCGAGCACTGGCGCTCTCGCACTCCGAATTGCGCGATCGTTCGACTCTTCTCTATTTCGACGAGATCTCTGCCGGCCCGGGCAGATATTCTGTGCTTGCACGGGCGACAGCGGCCGGGACATTCACGTGGCCGGCGACACAAGTTTCACCGATGTACGATAGCCGCTTCTCCGGTCTGTCACCGGCCAGCGTATGCGTGGTCTCAGGGGAATAGCAATTTTCGCAACCGCTTTTGCGACAGTCGCTCTCTGGATAGTTTGGCTGCCGTTGCCGGCGGAATTGCAGGGTCCGATCCTTGGAACACCCACAGTCCTGGACGTTCACGGACGTGAGATCGCAGAACTCGCTTCCCAACGTGCACGAGTACAAATCCCGATTAAACTGAATGAAATGGGCGACTGGCTGCCGCGCGTAACAGTTGCCCTGGAAGATCGGCGTTTCTATGATCATTGCGGTGTCGATTGGATTGCAACCTGCGCTGCTTGTCTTCGGAATTTGAAAGCGGGCCGCATCATTGCCGGCGGGTCTACTATCACACAGCAACTTGTCAAAATTGCTTGCAACCGGCAACGGCGAAACTGGACTGCCAAACTGTACGAGACCATCGTTGCCTGGAAACTGGAGCACATATGGACAAAGGAGCGCATTCTTGCCGAATATTTGAATCGCAGCAGCTTTGGCAATCGACGTCTTGGACCTGAAGCAGCATCACGCGCTTACTTTGGCAAGCCTGCACGTGAACTGACTCTTGCAGAATCGATCTATATCGCTGGTCTGTCGCAGGCACCGACCAGGTTCAATCCGTGGAGACATCCGGATCGTGCGGAGCGTAAATATGCGCGCTCTTTGGATCTCTTAACTAAAGCAGGGTTCCTTACCGGCACGCAGCGAACGCTCCTGAGCGGAACAGCACCCATCCCGGGACACTTTGTGCCGCCTGATTTCGCTCCGAATTATGTGGACGCAATCAAACAGCGCCAACCGGAAATTGAAGGAGCGTTGCGCGGGACGCTCGATCTCGATTTACAGCGGATGGCCGAGCTGAAATTGCGCGCACATATCACTTCGTTGAATCGCTATGACATCGCGGATGCCGCCGTCGTTATTTTAGACAACCCTTCAGGTGCAGTACGCGCAATGGTAGGCTCTTCGAACTATCTGAATAATCAAGTCAACGGCTCCATGCGATCCCGGAGCTGCGGTTCGACCCTTAAGCCTTTTCTCTATCTTACAGCAATCGATCGCCGATTGCTCACAGCGGCGACATTGCTTGCCGATACTCCGGACGCAATTCGAGATAAATACAGCGATTACGATCCGCAAAACTTCAACCATCGTTATCTCGGTCCCATACGCGTCCGTGAGGCGCTTGCCTGTTCATTGAATGTTCCCGCGATCATAGCGCTAAGCCGAGTCGGCGCGCGTTCTGCCTTTTATGAATTGCAGAAGTGGGGCTTCGATTTTCCCCGAGGCCTCGATGACTACGGTGCCGGATTCATACTGGGTAATGCTGAAGTTCGACTTACGGACCTCGCCGCGGCGTACGCCGGGCTCGCACGCGGGGGTTTATCGACCAGGCCAAAATTGCTGGCATCCGAATTTTTCCCGATTACACGAGTGGCCTCGGCAGCGGCTACAGAAATCGTTACGGACATTTTGTGCGACAACGAAGCGCGCAGTGAGAGCTTCGGTGTCAATTCGCCTCTTGCGTTCGACGAACGTATAGCCGTGAAGACCGGCACGAGCAGCGGCTTTCGAGATGCCTGGACCGTTGGATTCGATAAAGAGCACACCGTAGCCGTGTGGATTGGAAACTCCGATGGCCGCCCGATGCGTGACACTCTTGCTGTGCAGTGCGCGGCCCCGCTTTGGGCCGCTATTATGCAAGAATTATTGCGCGGAGACCACCCGGTACCTGAACCCGGCGAAGCTCTTGTTAAGGGTAAAGTCTGCATGGCAACCGGACTCTTGCCGTCCCGATTTAGTCCGGGGACAATAACCGAATATTTCCTGCCGGGAACCGAACCGGACCAGGACTCGTCCGGCTGGTTCTCGGACGAAGGAAAACTCTTGCTGCCGGGCGAATATGCGAGTTGGTGTTCGAGCCGCGAGAATGTATCGGGCGCGATGGTTCTGCCCGTGCCGCGCATTATCAATCCGCGTGCAGGGGCGACTTATCAAATTGATCCCGTTCTTCCGCCAAAACAGCAAATGATCGAATTACTCGCGACAATCGGCGGCGACGTTCGTTGGTATGTCGGTGGCGTACCCATTCCACCCCAGACAGACGGCCGCTTTTTCTGGCAACTCACCCCTGGTGAATGGTCTTTGAAAGCCACAGGGAGCAACGGAACCATTGAACAGAAATTCACGGTGCGTTAAGCAGAAGTTGTCAGTGGGCTTGGAAACCTCGGTGAAAATACGAATAAGACGTTAGCCTGAGCCTGGGGTGGAGCGCAGCGGAACCCCAGGAATGCGCCCACCATGGGACTGAGCTCTGAAAGAGCGGCCAGAATCGATGCTAAATACGGCTCTCTGGCCCAAATCTTCTGGCGCTCCTTCAGAGCTTAATTGTTCTTTTTTTATTATTCCTGGGGTTCCGCTGCGCTCCACCCCAGGCTATCCTCGGGCCGCGCCTTCGGCGCTTAAGAGCACCTGCTCTAGCGCGCTACTGAGCATATCTCGCTTAATCTCGCTTATTTTTGCAAGGAACTACTAGGGCATAGGAGGATAAGGCCACCGCTGCACCATACCGAAAAGGCACACGTCCTACCCCTTTCGATCAATGCGTTCGTCTGCGTGTCTTAACTCTAGCCATTCCAGCTTCTTGCGGTATGCTCGTATTAGGGCGAGACGTGCAGTTGTCGCCGCAGTTTCCAGAACGCGTTTTCGGACGCTCTTCGAGGTCGATACATTTTTGTCTGCTTCCGACTCTACTTGTATCGGTTGAGTGCATGAAGCAATTGGTGCATTTGACGGTGCCGAATCAGCGTTGAGAACCTCGGACAATGGCTTCCAATCACTAAGTCCCTCGGTCCATGCAAGGTCTTTGCCAGTAGGTTTCGCCGGTACGGATGCCGGGCTGATGTAAATTTCGAAGTTGAAGGCGTAACGCGTTCCATCGTATTGCGGACTTATGAACTACCGGCAATTCAGAGCAGCATCCGTACAGGAGATCGCAGAGTGATATTTCGCTCCTACGGAGCTGATCGCAATTTTTGGGAATCCTAGCTATAAAGATTTTGCTCCTACGGAGCATGCTATTT
>CAZMNG010000314.1:1744-5528 GCA_964567505.1 uncultured Chthoniobacterales bacterium | reverse complement strand
GCGAACTCTCTCTGCCCGAACGTCTGCGCTGCCGGATTCGCTACTTCACAGATGGGGTGATCCTGGGAAGTCAGTCCTTTGTTGAAACGCACTTCGACAACCTTAAGGAAAAGCTTGGTTACAGACGTCAGCACGGCGGCAAGCCGTTGACGGAGTTAGGCGGTTCAGACAGGCTCTGGGTCTTCCGCGAACCGCGCGTCCAACCAAGCGGCTGAGGTCATCCGATTTAGAAGTTGAGTTGCCCTTTTGAGCGAATGCTCGTGCTCTTTGTTTCGCCAAAATAGTTTCGTGGTTTAACCTGCATATCTCGCAGAAATATGCACCCGGAGGGCCGAAACCGTCCGGCGGCTACCGGACTCTTCGGGGCTAACCCCGCAAAAATGGTCGAAATGCAAAGTGCATTTCGACCATTTTGGAGAATCGGCCGCGCCAAGCGGCAAAAGTTGTGAAACTGGTCAGAAGTTCAGGCTAAAAAACTCCGCCTGTCTTCGGACTCGCAGGTTTGCACCTGCAATGCCCATCGCGATCTCATTTCCCTTGAGTCCTTCGCTTTCCTCCCACGAATCTGACCTGTCCCTTCCTTTCTTTGCTGAAGGGAGGAGAGGGTGTGGGCCTGTCGGCGTGTCGCCGCGCTGCTTCCTTTGCGACCCGGGTTACGCTGCCACATCATCTTTGGTCAGCGCACCGTTGAGTAGACGCCAGATCTTTCGCGTATTCGTGTTTTGGAGTTCCACGGGCAACAATTCTTTGGGAAATCCTTGGTAACAGACCGGTCTGGCAAACCGCTGAATTGCGGCGGTGCCAACGGAAGTGAATCGGCTATCGGTCGTCGCCGGGTATGGGCCACCGTGTTGCATGGAAGCTGCCACGTCGACCCCGGTTGGATAACCGTTCCAGACGATCCGGCCGGCTTTCTCCTGCAATTCGCTTAGCAAACGTCCGCTGAGGTCGCTCTCTTCGGGTTCGGCGTGAATTGTCGCTGTCAATTGGCCGTCGAGCTCGCGCGCCAGGTCGATCAGTTCGTCCGCGTTTGCACACCTGATCAGGAGGGTCGCAGGCCCGAAAATTTCTTCGTGCAACCGGCGATTTTCATGGAAATGCTTCGAATCGGTTTCCAACAGATAGGCGTTTCCTTTCGCCCGGACAAAGTCATTCATCTGCCGGAGCGATTCTTCGAACCGCTTTGAAATCGCGTCATTCAGCATCCGGCTCGGTGGAACATTCGACAATTGCTCGCCCAGGCGTGCCGCAAATCGATTCAGGGTATCGGTCTGCTGTGCGATGATCAGACCTGGTTTTGTGCAAAATTGGCCGCTGCCCAGCGTGACCGAACCAGCCAAACCGGTTGCAATTGTTTCCCAACGTCTTTCGAGCGCGGCAGGTAGCACGAACAAAGGATTCAAACTCCCCATCTCTGCGAACACGGGAATCGGTTCCGGACGCGAATTGGCGGCGTCAAACAACGCACGGCCCGCTCTGGTGGACCCGGTGAATCCGACCGCTTTGATCATTGGATGTCGAACCAGATCAAGCCCGATCTGCACGCTTGTCTCGCCAATCATCGCAAAAACTCCCTCGGGCATGCTGGATTCGTTCGCCGCGTTCACAATTGCGGTCGCAACGATTTCCGAAGTTTTGGGATGTCCCGGGTGGGGTTTGACTACAACTGGACATCCAGCCGCCAGCGCGGATGCGGTATCCCCGCCCGCAACAGAAAAAGCCAATGGAAAATTGCTTGCGCCGAACACCGCGACCGGACCCAATGGCAGCAGCATGCGGCGAAGATCCGGCTTCGGGACCGGCTTACGATCCGGGACCGCCGTGTCGATTCGCGCATCGATCCATGAGCCTTCCCGAGCTACCGAAGCGAACATCTTCAGCTGGTTCACCGTTCGCGCTCGCTCGCCGGTGAGGCGCTCAACCGAGAGACCCGTTTCGCTGCCGCACGTTGATATCAATTCATCGCCAGCCGCAACGATCTGCTCACCGATCGATTCGAGAAATCGAGCGAGGACTTCAGGAGCCGGAGTGCGGTAACCCGCGGCAGCGTGAGCGATCTTATCGAGTGGAGATTGCATGAGGAGTTCTCAGTGTTTGAGGTTCGAGGTTCGAGGTTCGAAGTTCCAGGTTCGAGGTTTCTTCCTTCTTAATTCTTAATTCTTAACTCCTCATTCTTACTTCTGCCTTCCGCCTTCCGCCTTCCGTTAAATCAGTCTGCGGCTTGCGAGATTTCGCATCAGGTGCGCTGCGCCGAAGTTCCAGGGCTCGCAGTCGGTCGAGTGTCGCATCCGATTCGATAAGGTTCCGAGTTTGTCGGAACGGATTTTAACGATGTCCCCGACTTTATGGCTGAATCCTGCTCCGGGCAGATCGCGATCCTCGGTCGGAGCGAACATCGTGCCGAGAAAGAGAACCGCGCCGTCCGGATACTGATGATGCGAGCCGATCATTTGCGAAACAAGGTCGGTAGGGTCGCGGCTGATCCGGGCCAGTGACGAGATGGCTTCGAGTTGAAATCCGTCTTCTCCTTCGATCGTCATGCGAACGTCCATCTGTCGGATGTGCGTGATGGAAAAGCTCTCGTCAAAAAGCCGGATAAACGGCCCAACGGCGCAGCTTGCATTGTTATCTTTCGCCTTGCCGAGTAGCAGCGCGGATCGGCCTTCGACATCTCGTAAATTTACGTCGTTGCCCAGCGTTGCGCCCTTGATTTGGCCTGAGCTCGACACAACGATGACAACCTCCGGCTCAGGATTATTCCAGGACGACATCGGGTGAAATCCCGCGTCATGTCCGTACCCAATAGCCGACATCGGCTGAGCTTTAGTGAATAGTTCCGCGTCCGGTCCGATCCCCACTTCGAGATACTGCGACCAGAGCCCCCTACGGACCAGAAGTTCTTTCAAGGCGACGGATTCGGGGCTCCCTGGCTTCAGCTTGTCCAGCGCTTGGCCAATCGTTGAGACGATTTCGTTTCGAATCGAAGAGGCCGCTTTCGGGTTGCCGCGTGCCTGCTCTTCAATCACGCGCTCCAGCAGGCTCACGGCGAAGGTTACGCCGGCGGCCTTGACCGCCTGCAGATCGATCGGTGCCAGGAACCACGGCTTTCGCGGATTGCGGCCCTCCGGCGGCGAGTTCTGCAGAACTTCGTCAATCGCACCGACAGGCTCGCCGGATATAGCCGCAATGGTTTCAGCGGGGTGCTGCGCCTCGCACAAATCGCGCATGGTCGGAAACGCATCGCTGATATCGAGCAATGCGCCGTCGCGGATCGCCACCACCGACGGGCCTTGAACATCCGGACGCCAAACGCGTCCGACCAGAGAACCATCCGGCCAATCGGAGGGGAGGACCTTGGTATGATCGAACTTGGTTTTGTAGTTCATCGAGATTTAGCCTGAATATTTCACAAGTTTTGATGTGACACAGACGGCTCGGCAGCGTTTCGTACGACCAGCTTGTGCGGGCCGCCGGTGACCGATGTGCGAAAGATGGATGTCCCTTTCTTGTCGGCATCGATAAACAAATATTCAGAGTCACTCAACCAGCAGGGAGCCGTCGCATAAGAGTGTTTCGGTGTCAGCCGGGTGGTTTTGCCCGATTCCATGTCGAACAGCCAAATGGCCGGAGGCGGCCCATTGAAATCCTTCATCGATTCTCCGTTCTCCATGCCGAGGTCGACGAGGAGCCGTTTTCCATCCGGGGAGACGCTAAACTGCTCTGAGCTATCCGCGTCCGTATTGGGAAATGTCTTGCTGATCTCCCAGGAAGCGATCAGTTCGCC
>CAZMNG010000314.1:0-1734 GCA_964567505.1 uncultured Chthoniobacterales bacterium | reverse complement strand
CTTCCAAAGTGAAACGGCAAATCTTTTGAAGATCCTGGCCGAAGATCGATTTGCCGTCTGCGGCCCAGCAAAGCGAAAACCAGCCTGCATCGGCCGACGGCAGATTAACGAATCGAAACTCGCTCCCATCGGCATTGATCAGTCCGACCCGCCAATGACTGTTCACGAATATTTCGAACAGAATCTGTGAGCCGTCCGGCGACCAGACCGGGCCGAACGAATTGTCGCTTGGCACCGCCTTGAAAATGGTCGTCGAGCCTGGGGAGAGTTCCGTGACCGCGATGTAACGCTGAAGGTTGTTCTGGCTTGGAGGCTCCCAAGTGAACGCGAGCCTGGAGCCGTCCGGCGAGATCGCCGGGTTTTCCCCGGCGCTCACCTTTTTGCTTCTGGTACCGTCAAGATTCACGATCCAGACGTCCGAGTTGCGAGAAAATGCGACCCGCTGCTGCGGCGGGTTCGCAGGATCGGAGCGCAGTGAACCGGCCGCGACCGAGAGGGCTGCCAGAATCAGAATTGCAGATTTCATCATATGCTACAGGCTGAGGAGGAGGGAAATCGCTCCGCCGGACATGGCAATCACGAGTAAATCACAGAGTTGCTGGTACCCCGAGTTGTTTTTCAAGGGAACGGATTTGAAACCCAGTTCGATTTATGGAATCCAAGTTGATTATGGATGACGGTGGATCGGCCCTCGATTTCAGCCTTCGACTGATTCAATTTCGAGACCGGGGAAGAATTCGCGTCGCGCGTGTAAGGGATGCGGAAACAGCGCGCGTCCTCGCGCTCGATGGCGGGACGTATGCGTTGGCGCTCCGCGCAATTCAGATCGGAAAGACGCTGGTGGAAGTCGTTGAATCGCTGAAAGAAATCGATCAACTCTCGTATCAACAGCTCATCGATTCCGGCGACCTGCTCCCTCCGGTCACGCATCCCGATCCTGCACATTGTCTCATTTCAGGGACAGGCCTGACCCACTTGGGAAGCGCAGACACGCGGGATTCAATGCATGCGAATCTGAGCGCGCCGGCGGGCGCGCTGACGGATTCGATGAAAATGTTTAAACTCGGTCTGGATGGAGGGAAACCTGGCGCCGGCAAAATCGGTACACAACCGGAATGGTTCTACAAAGGGGATGGCGGCATTCTGGTCGCTCCATACTCCTCGATACCGGTCCCTGGATTCGCGTTGGACGGTGGCGAAGAACCGGAGTTGGTCGGTGTTTATTTGATCGGGCCCGATCAGTTGCCCTACCGGATCGGGTTTGCCCTGGGGAACGAGTTTTCCGATCATGTGACCGAGCGGCATAACTACCTCTGGCTGGCGCATTCAAAGCTTCGGAACTGCGCGTTCGGTCCTGAGGTCTGTGTCGGTGAATTTCCGTGGTCGCTCGAAGGAACAAGCCGCTTGCTTCGCGCTGGAGCCGTGGTGTGGGAAAAGCCCTTTCTGACGGGGACAGAGAATATGTCCCACTCGATTGCCAATCTTGAGCATCACCATTTCAAGTACCCGCAATTCCGGCGCCCGGGAGATCTGCACATTCATTTCTTTGGCACGTCCACGTTGAGTTTCGCAGATGGCATCAAGGTTGCGGAAAACGACGAGTTCGAAATATCCGCGCCCGGCTTTGGCCGGCCGCTTCGCAACAAGGTGCATTTCGCTCCCGAGATCGGTTTCATCCCGGTTCAGAGCATCTAGCCCATTTCTTGCGACACGTGAGAAGTGCGCAGACTGCGT
>CAZMNG010000313.1:0-5548 GCA_964567505.1 uncultured Chthoniobacterales bacterium | reverse complement strand
AATTATCTACGATTGGTGCAGGCCGGCCAATACAGTGCCGACCTGTTCTACAACCTCGGAAATGCATGGTTTAAACTAGGAGACCAGGGGCGCGCGATTCTCAATTACGAACGCGCATTACTTTTGAACCCGAGACTTGTTGAGGCGGACGCCAACCTGCGCTCTGTGCTCAAGCTCGTCGGAAATGATGATTTGCCGACTCTTCGCGACCGGGCCGGCCTCTATGCCGATTACTTTGTGCTGCTCGCTGCGATCGCGTTTTGGATATTCGCATTTGCACTCGTATTTTCTTTCGGGAAGCCTCGCCCGTTGACACGCTTTTGCCGGGTACTTTGCGCCTTAGCCGGACTCATCTGGATCGCTGGCGCTAGTGCTGCCAATTGGGTCCGCGAAGGACCAAAAGATCCGAATCGCGCAGTTGTGGTTGACTCTGCTGCAGACCTTAAATACGGACCGGCGGTCAGCGCCCGCTCTGTGGAAGGCCTGCAAATCGGAAATCACATCCAGATCCTTTCCGAAAGAGGCGAGTGGACATTTTGCCGGACGACGAATGGAAGCCTAGGATGGATACTCACTCAAAAGGTCGAGCGCATCATACCATAGGGTGGATTCTTGCGATCCTCGTGGCGCCGCTCGTACAGGTGGTTTGCGCCGACGAAAGTCTGGACTGGACGAAGTCGATCACCTCAGGGAAGGGACCTGGGAGCTTTGTCGAACCGCCGTCAATGCGCCTTACCTATCGATTCGGCTGGAGCGGAATCCAGGCCGCGACGTGCGATGTTCATCTTTACTCGCCGGCACGGGACACATTCGAAGTGGAAGCAAACGGCGCAACGTCCGGCTTTGCGCGCACGCTGTTTCGGCTCGACGTTTACCATCGCGCGACGGAAAGCAAAGAAACGCTGACGCCGATCCACTTCTATCAGGAAGAGAAATACCGATCCGAAATTGTCAAAACGAACGTCGATTTCGAGCCGGACCAAGTCATCGGGCTTCGAGAAAAGATCCCGAGTGATCGCCCGCCGAAACCAAACATTTTCAAATTCAATTCGGTATTTGATATGACCGCCGCGCTGCTCTGGGTCAGAAGCCAGCCGTTGACCGACGGAGAGACCGAATCACTGGTCGTCTGGGCGTCAAACGCGCCCTACCTTGCGACGGTCAAGGTTGTAGGTCGTGAGACAATCAAATTCAACGGGCAAACGCAAAAAGCGATCAAACTCGATCTGAAACTCAAAGGGATCAACAACAAGCTGCAGCTGAAAGAACACAGTTTATTCAAATCGGGCCGCGGCTGGCTCTCGGATGACGATAAACGAGTTCCGCTCCGGATCGAAGCGGATATTTTCATCGGCTACGTCTTCGCGGAACTTGAATCGCTGAATGTCGAATAACGCGGTGATTACTGCCGATGAAAGCGGAGTTCGTCGCGCAGCCGCTCGACTTCCGCTGCGAGCGCGATCAGCAGCTTGATTCCAGCGAGGTTCAAACGGCAGGTTGACCGCAATTGCTCGATCCGGCGGACGACTCTGATCGCTTCGTCGTCGAAATACCAGTCGCCTGTGGCCGAATGGTCCACCGGAGCAAGAAGACCATGCTTGAAGTAGAGAACAATCAACCGGCGCGGGACTTGCGCGAGTTGCGCCGTGACTTCGATCGTGTGCAGAGGCTGGCCACCGAGCTCGAAGGTCTCCGGCTGATTTATATGTTTTTCAGTACTATCTTCTGTCGCCATCGATCGCTGTATCCTGATCAGATTTTTCTCGGATTGAAATCTGAAATGCGCGAGAGTTCCTCCCAAAGTTTCCGTTGCTCGGCCGTCACTTTCTCCGGCAATGCAATATTGACCTCCACATACAGATCCCCGAATTTCCCGGTGCGCCCGATCGGCAGACCGCGGCCCCGGACTCTTAGCCGGCGGCCGTTGGTTGTTCCGGCAGGAATTCGCAGTCCCACGTGGCCTTTGAGCGTCGACACGACCACTCTTGTTCCGAGGACCGCCTCCCAGGGAGCCAAATCGAGCGTGTAATAGAGATCGGAGCCACGAACCCTGAAGTCTGGATGCGCGGCAAACCGGACGCGAAGAAATAGGTCTCCAGCGTTTCCTTCCCCGATTCCACCTTCGCCCATCCCGGCAACGCGGATCGCCTGACCCTCACGGACACCGGGCGGAATTTTCACCTTCAGCGTCTGGGTGCGCGTTTGTCCGGTTCGCCGATCAATTCGCTGCAAGGAGATGGTTCGTTCCGATCCGGCGACGGCTTCTTCGAGCGCCACCAGAATATCGCTCTCAAAATCGCTCCCACGAGCAGAGAACCCGGTCTCGGATCGACGGCCTGGGCTTCCAAACTCAGTCGCACCGTCGAACTGGCGCCCGCGGCCAAAGAACTGTTCAAAAAAGTCGCTGAAGCCAGTCCCATCGAAATGGAATTCCACGTTCTCGTTGCCCGCCGGACCGCGTTCGGCTCGCCAACCGCGACCTTGTGGACCGCCGAAATCTGTTACTCCCGCTCCATCGGCCCCGAGGTCATCGTACTTCGTCCGTTTTTGCGGATCGCCAAGAACTTCGTACGCCTCGTTGATTTCCTTGAACTTTTCTTCGGCCGTTTTTTTATCTTTAGCGACATCCGGATGGAACCGCCGAGCCAGTTTGCGGAACGCTTTTTTGATGTCGTCCTGGCTCGCATCCCGCGGGACGCCGAGTGTTTTGTAATAATCTTTAAACTCGATCGGCATACTGCACTTAAATGATACTTCGATGAAACTAGCCGGACACAAGTCCTGAAGCAGTCACAGGCACCGCCGGCTGTTTTCGACCGATAAGTCTGTAAAAAGTCTCTCCGTCCATCGCCTCACTTTTCAAAAGTTCGCCCGCCAGCCGGTCGAGGTCGGAGCGGCGCTGCAATAACATTTCTTTCGCCTCATCGTACGAGCGGTTCAGGAGTTTCCGCACTTCCTCATCAATTTCGCGCGCAGTCGCTTCGCTGCAGTCCCGCTGGATTTGCGTATCCGGACCATTGAGGAACGTCGGCTGTCGCTGCGCGCAGCTGGCGAGACCGACGCGATCATTCATCCCGTACATCGCGACCATTTGACGCGCCAGAGCCGTCGCACGCTCCAGATCGTTCTGAGCTCCCGTACTGACTTCTCCAAAAACGACATCTTCGGCGGCGCGTCCTCCCAACAGACCTCGGATTCGTTCGAGCAGCTCGGTACGGGTCAGGAGGAACTGGTCCTCGGTTGGCAGCTGGAGGGTATACCCAAGCGCAGCACGCCCGCGAGGGACGATGCTGATCTTATGGACCGGGTCCGCGTGCGGGCTATTCGCCGCGATCAATGCATGGCCGAGCTCGTGATATGCAACCCGGCGCTTATCTTCCTCGCCGAGCCGGCGGCTCTTTCGCTCGGGACCGGCAATGACTTTTTCGATGGCTTCTTCGAGGTCGGACTGTGATACTACCGTCACTTTCCGGCGAGCCGCCAACAATGCGGCTTCATTGAGCACATTCGCCAGATCCGCGCCCGAAAAGCCCGCCGTGGCAGCTGCAATTCGCCGCAAATCGACGTCGGCGTCGAGGTGCTTATTCTTCGAATGCACCTTGAGCACCGCCTCGCGGCCATCGAGGTCGGGCGCATCGACAATCACCTGCCTGTCAAACCGGCCTGGACGCAACAGAGCGCGATCCAGAACCTCCGGCCGATTTGTTGCCGCCAGAAGAATGACACCGAGGTTCGGTTCAAATCCGTCCATCTCAACCAGCAGCGCGTTCAGAGTCTGTTCTCGCTCGTCATTGACTGCGCCGACATGCACACCGCGCTGCCTTCCGATCGCGTCCAGTTCGTCGATAAAAATAATGCACGGAGCGTGGCCCTTCGCCTGCAGGAACAAGTCACGAACACGCGCTGCGCCGACACCGACGAACATTTCGACAAAATCGCTTCCGCTGATCAAAAAGAACGGTACCTGGGCTTCACCGGCGACCGCGCGAGCGAGCAATGTTTTTCCAGTCCCGGGAGGGCCAACAAGAAGCACGCCCTTTGGTATACGGGCTCCAACCTCTTCGTATTGTTTCGGGTTCTTAAGAAAATGGACGACTTCCTGGAGCTCAAATTTGGCTTCGTCGCATCCCGCAACATCTGCAAAGGTCACGCCCGTGTCAGGATCCGCCACGAGCCGGGCACGACTCCGTCCAATCGATAAGACCGATTGGCCGGCGCGGCCCATTCGCCGCATAATCAGGTTCCAAATCAATAACATCACGGCAATCGGCAGCACCCATGCCAAAAGGAATTGCGTGATCACACCCGGGCGCGCCGCTGCGTATTGAACGCCGGCCGCCTGGAGGTCGTTGACGAGCCCAGGGTCCTCAACCCGTTCGGTCCGAAAGAAAAATGGCTCCGTACCGGCCGACGGCGAACCACTCGGCGCCGGAGAGGCTGAGCCGCTCGAGGCCGGGGACGCATTCGCCGACGGTTTTTCCTTCGATTCCGTCGCCGGCTTTGGGACTATCCGGCCATCGATTTCATTCTGTCGGACAACGGCCTCCGCAACGTACCCTTGTTTCAGGTAGGTCCTGAACTCGCTATACGGAATGGTGCGAAATTCAACTTGATTGCCCAATTCCTGCCAGACCCAAAGCACCAGCAAACTCCCCAAAAAATACCAGAGCCATGGTCGCCACTGCGGTTCCATCTTGTCCACCTTGGCCGGCTTCTTGATTGGTAACGTGATCCGCGGTTCTCGTTTCATTGATCTGTTAGCATTTCCGATTCGCGTTTGCGCCGGCGGACCGCCCCGGCGAAGGAACGTTCGGGCTCACAAAAAAGCGGCGATGGTTGGACTCAGGAATTTGGAAGCGCGACCGGCTTGTACCCAAACAATCCCCGTTCCTTGATTACCGCGGCGGCTTCCCGTGGGATCATATTCTCCCAACCCGATTCGCCCTTCTGGATCTTGGCCAGCACATCTCTAGAGAATATATCCATGACCGCCGGATTGCTTCCATGAATTGGAACAAGATTGCCGCTATCGAGCAGATGCGCGTACAGATTTCGAAGGTGCATCTCGACCTGGAGATTGATCGCATTGATCCAAACATCGATCGCAAGCGGATGCTCAGATTTTCCAAGGCCGGTGGTCGGCGATTCAGACGGATTCTGAGAACAATACCGGTCATAGGCATTGATGCGCATCGGGTAAATGTACAGCTTCACCAGATTGCGAAAAAGCCGTCCGAACGACTCCAGAATCCCTCCGTCGAGATTCTCGTAGTACTTCTCGTTGAAAACCTCCAGCAGGTTATTGATCCCCATGACGACGCCTATCATCTCCTTGGTGTAACGCCGGAAATACCCGATCAGGCGGTAGAACTCCTGGTAATCGGAAATGATTACATTGCTGCCGGTGGCCGCCAGTGCGTCGATGCGCGCCAGAAAATCGTGATAGTCGATATCCCCGGCCGAAAGCAGATTGTGCATCGTAATCTCCATCAGAACGATAATACTCGCGTCCTTTAGCACCGGTTCGGCAATGAACTGGGCCATCGCA
>CAZMNG010000312.1:0-5557 GCA_964567505.1 uncultured Chthoniobacterales bacterium | reverse complement strand
GCGTCCGCGCCGATGTTATGGGCCGAGTCAGGGACAGGTCAAATTCGGAGGATTTCTTGTGGAGTGGGCGAGTTCACGGCCGGGTTGGAGCCCTGAATACCAAGCCGCTCAGTCCGGACAGACACAGGCTGGAAGCCTATTCTCCTTTACGCGGTGCGATAAACGGCCCGCAGACAGCGGACATCAACTCGTGTTTATGACAGCCTAATCGAACAGGAAAGTCGTCCGAAATCCGGCTTATCGTAGGACCATTCACGGCTGGCGCCGTTTCTGCCTCTCCCCAGGACACTTATGCCAACGGGCTGGCTTGGCTAGCCGCTTTTGTTCTGTCAAGATGCGCATCTTTCGATCGAGTTTCTATGATGTTCAACAAAGTCGCGTTTCCGGTTGCGATCGCCTTACTTCGGGAGGACGGGACTGACATTCCCGAGGGTACGGCTGGTCACTTGAAGGAAGCGCTGAACCTGCGGGGAGCAGATTCCAAAATCATTCTTGTCTACCCGGCAAATGACTCGGATCTGTCGCGGCTCGTCGAAGGCTGCGTTGGAGACGGTGTGAAAAGCCATGCTTTTAATCCGGGCGACGAGATCGAGATGATCGAAGCTAGCGACGCTCTGGTATGGCTGGGAGAAGGTAGCGATAGCGGAATGCTCCTTGGATACGCCAAGGCACGGGCCCGGCGCGTATTCACTGTTTCGCTCGGCGGAAAAACCAATGGGCTTGAGAGCTTCAGTGAGAAGAATTTGCACGCGAGCGATGATTGGCTGCCGTCGGTTTTCCAAGCCGCCGGTTTGAGCAGCGATTCGGATTTGGAAACGATTTTCCGGAAGACTGATGGATTAGCCGATGTAGCGGCTCCGGTGACACGAAGATGGTTCAAGTGGATCATTGTCATCCAAGCAGTCGCTGTGGTCGTGCCGGTCACATGGCTGATCAATCGCTTTGTCGGACTGCCAGCGGCTGCGGTTGCGGGTCTGACGCTTGGCTCAATTGTGGTGCTCGTAGCGATGACCTGGTGGCTCCGTTGGCGAGGGATGCAAAAGACCTGGGCGCGCGCGCGCCTCGTGGCTGAAGTTGCGAGATCCATGATCGTGACGGCCTCGTGCTCCGGGCAGTTAACGCGCGCTAATCTGCATGGAATCGCGGCGCTTCGGCACTTGAGGTGGTTCGCGCATTCATCCGTCGCGCCCAATCAGCAAGAAGACTGGGTACAGAGATATATCAAGGATCGCGTTGATGACCAGGCGAATTATTTTGGTCAAAAGCAGGCGTCTGCGGAACTTGAGCGCCGGCATTTGAGCCGATGGGCTACGCTGCTGCTCGACGTCGCTTTAGTCTTCGCAGTGGCCGGAACGGTAATCTATTTAAGCTCCAGGGTTCTGGAATGGACTCATATGCCCGGTGGCAACGCCATCCCGATCATTCTGGCATTGGCCGGGCTGATTTGTCCTTTGAGTCTGTTGGTCATTCAATTGTTGCGCACGTTCACAGAGTTGAATCGCAGAAATGCGAGATACGCCCAGCAGAGGCGAGTTTTGAACGACGCCAAAGACCGTTTGGTGGCGGCGCCTTCAGAGCGAGCCGCGGCACAGATTGTCGAGGAAACAGAACGCCAGCTCTTGGGGGAGGTGCTCGAATGGTATTTTCAAGTCGAAACGGCTGAACATTTCTTCCATTTCCGTCCGACGACGGCAAGTGCGAGCGGGATCAGGCTGGACCCAAAGGTCAGGCGGTTTCCGATCGTCGGAAAATTGGGCGGACTTTTAGGCAACGCGGGACTATTCATGGTGCGAGTCGTTCTCGGGCGCATCCTCTGGACGGCGGTAGCAGGTGTGGCTGTCCTCGCGTGGGTTTCTTACCAGCATCCCGAGAATCCCGTTTCGAAATCCGATATTCGGACCCTCGCTGTCATCAAGGATGCAGACGGCAAGACGTGGATTCCATCCGCGGAACGCCTCGAGAACGGATGCGTGTTCATCGTTCACGGGCTGTGGGGCGGAATCGAAAATTACAAAGGGGACGCTGCAACCTACTGGACGCGACGGATGGCGAATGCCATCACGACCAGGCTGGCGCAAAACCCGCCTGACATTGCGATTCTTGATTGGAACAATGCGGCGAAACCGACCGAAGCGAACCAAGTGAGCTCGGGAAATCCCTGGATTAATGACGCCATGGATATCGCTGCGATTCGCCCGGAAGCGCAGGAAGTCGGTGACTATCTGAGTTTTCGCATTGCGGAAATGATCCTTGATGGGACCATCCACAAAGACAAACCGCTGCATCTCATCGGGCACAGTGCAGGGGGATTTGTGGTCTCCAGAGTCGCTTGCAGGCTAAAACAACTTGGGATTGCTCCCGACCAACTTCGCGTAACACTCTTGGACACGCCTGAGCCTGACTCCGAAATTACGACCGATTTGGGAAAGGCGTTTCCGGGATCGGTCGATTACTACATTTCATCGCGACTGGTTCGGTTTGGACCTGAGACCCAATTCCCGGGAATCGAACTGGTCCGCGTTGAAACTCCTCCCGCGATGAACATAATTCAGGCTCACAACTATTCGCACGACTGGTATATCGACACTATCTCGCGCCAAGACAGCAAAGAAGGTTTTTCAAAATCGCCTTTGAACACGATATCCTCGCGGTGAAATGAATGACGATGAGGCAGTGCCGCCACGGGCGACAAACCGGAATTGGCTGGGCGAGTTGACCGCGAAGACGCTATCCTTGCCCGGTCTCCGCCAACTTTGGCGCCAGTATCAAGCCGAGCCGGATGACAAGAGCCCACGGGAACTTGCTGGGTTCGCCAAGGCCGCGTTGAAGGTTGGGGATTTTTTGTTTTGCCTGGAGATCGTTGATGTCCTGCCTGCTGTGCTGGCAAAGAGTGTGGCTCTGCGGTTTTTAAAGGCTCGGGCTCTGACTCAGACTGGCCGCACCGAAAGCGCCCGGGCGCTATTGCAGGGAATCATTCAGGAAGGAACCGCCGACTGCGACACCTATTCTTTGATCGGTCGCAGCTATAAAGATGATTGGTGCGTCGACCAGAACCCGGCGACGTTGCGCGACGCTATCTTGGCGTACCGCAAGGCAGCGGAATTATATCCGGCTGACTATTATCCCCTGATAAACGTGGCGAGTCTCGAGCTGTTCGCTGGAAACAATCTGGAAGCTACGAAAATGGCGGAGGCGGCTCTCGAGCTGTGTGCGAAAGCTCGGGAAACGGGTCAGGATGATCCGTGGTTGGAAGCGACCGTTGGCGAGGCTTGTGTTTGCCTCGGCCGGATGGAGGACGCGCGTGTCGCTATCCGGAACTACGTGACGAATACGAGCGCGGACTTCGTTCCGGGGCTACGCGACCTTTGCAGTACTCGCCGTCAGATCCGCTTGATCCTGGTCCATCAGAATCTTAGCCGCGATGCATTGGACGACTGTTTTCCGATTCCGTCCGCAGTCGTATTCGCCGGGCACATGATCGACGGCCCGGACCGCGCCGCAAACCGGCAACGGTTTCCGGCCGACCTGGCACCCATGGTGGGAGAAGCGATCGGGAAAGTGTTAGCTGAAAAGCGGGCGCAAATCGGGTTCAGCTCGGCTGCTGCGGGCGCAGATATCTTGTTTGCCGAACAGTTGCTTGAGCGCAACGGGGAACTTCACCTTGTTCTTACCGGGCCTGCGGACAGCTTTCGCGAGCGTAGCATCGAATACCTGAAGGATAGCGCCTGGGTAGGGCGTTTTGATGACGTAATCGCCCGAGCAACCAACGTAACTCTCGCCAGCAACCATCATCCGGGTGATGATTCGAAAACCTACCAGTTTGGGATGCTCGTCATGTGCGGGTTGGCTGGGAAATATGCCGCGCAAATCGGGCTGGACCTATTTGCGTTCGCGGTCTGGGACGGCAGACCCGGAGATGGAGGAGGAGGAACTGCTGACTTTGTCCAGTTCTGGAATGACTACAATCGTTCCGCTCGCCCCTGGGAGAAGGTCCCATTGATCCGGATCTCTCCTCGGAGTTTCCACCCGGATCTGGTCGCAGACTGGTCCGAGGGTGATGAACCGCTTTCGTCAAAAGCCCCGCGCATGGGTTCTGGCGTTTCCTCGATGCGACAAGCCATTCAGGCGATATTGTTCGCCGACGTCGTCGGCTTCAGTAATCTTGCCGAACGAGCCTTGCCGCACTTTGTTCGCTCTTACGTTGGCAGGGTCTCTGCGTTAATGGATGAGCGGGTCTTTGATCTTCGGAATCAGTCGGTCTCGGCTCCGATTTCGGTGAACACCTGGGGAGATGCCTTTTACATGATCTTCAATTCGGTGGCCGAGGCGGGCCGGTTCGCGTTGCGGATGCAGGAGGTGTTGGTCCCTCCTCCGGTCGGACGGGCGGACTGGAAGAAGGTGGGATTGCCTGATGACCTTAGTATTAGAATTGCGCTGCACGCGGGACCTGTTTATTCGGCCGTAGATCCAGTCACACGCGAGCTATCGTTTTACGGAAGTCATGTCATTCTCGCGGCCAGGCTCGAGCCTGTGACTGCACGCGGCGAAGTCTACTGCACTGAAGGTTTCGCGGCGATGGCGTTTGTGGACGGGGTCCGCGACTTCCGTTGTGAGTTTATGGGCCGAAGAGCATTGGCCAAATCGTTTGGAGAAATGGCGGTCTTCCGCGTGTGCAGAATCGGGCGAAACGGTGATTTCTCGTAGAACATTAGACTCCTGGATTTTCAGCATTCTCGCCGCGCTCGCGGTTGTGCTGGCGTGGTGGGGCTTAGGCGAAAAATTCCCGGAACTGCGAGAGTGGAGATACTTACCGGAACGCATCGTCAAGTCCATTCAGTTTTTTGCTTCAGGCGCTACTTCACCACCGGATCACGCCCAGCCATTGACGCTCGCAGTCGCTCGGGTTTTAGGGGTGATTGTCAGCCTGTGGGCAGTCGGCAAAGTGGTTGCTCACGTTTTCGCCGAGCACATCCAGGAGTTTCGCATCGGGCTTCTGCACCGGCATTCAGTCATAGCCGGTGAGCCTTCGTTTGCCCGGCCGTTGATCGCTGACCATCGAGCGAATCGCCGGCAGATCGTGCTAGCCGATCCAAACCCTGCAAACATCTTTCCTTCCAACCTCGATAGAAAGCGCCCATTGAGCGTCAAAGGAGATCCAGCACTTCCCACAACATTGTTTGAGAGTGGCATCAGGCGGGCGTCTGCCTTGTTCCTTTTATTCAACGACGACCAGAAAAATATCGATGTCGCCGTTTCGGCTTGGGATTCAGCCCGTAAGACCCGATCCGGGACGCTCAACTGTTACCTTCATATCGGCGATAGAAGGTTGACGGAAATTCTCGAGCACCGGAATTTTTTTATGAACGAACGTTTCCGGCTTCGGTTTTTCAATCTTGCGGAGCTCACCGTTCGGAATCTTCTGACGACGCATCCGATTGAAGACCACCCGGACTACAGCCCGGACCGCGTTGATTTAGTCATCCACGTTATCATCTTCGGGCTAGGTCAGATGGGGGAGAGTTTAGTCATCCAGACCGCAAAATTGGCTCACTATGGA
>CAZMNG010000311.1:0-5565 GCA_964567505.1 uncultured Chthoniobacterales bacterium | reverse complement strand
AGTGGGTATCGAATCCAATCTCTCAATCAAACCGGAAAGAAAGTCTCGGGTCTGTATCGCGCGTTGAAGTGCGAGACCCCTGGACAGATGAGACGGCCATCCCAACGTATTCGACCCGGCCTACACGATGGTTTGCAAAGTCCGAAAGTCCCTCCTGCCGCGGACGCAGGGGCTAATCCGCATTGCTCACGGGGACATGAGAAATGCGGGCTAGCCCCGACCACTGATCGGTCGTCCCTCCGGGACAACTCCTGAAACAAACTGAAACCTCAGCGCTTCGCGTGCGTCTTCCTCCGCGCTCACACGAAACAGGAAATGCACTCTCAGTGAAATGAAGTTATTTGCCTGCAAGCAAGCGATTCGGCGGAGGTGTAGCTTGTGTTGCTGATGACAGAACCCGAAAAGCCGAAGTCCGGGTGGGGACGAAAGCTGATTCGCTCGATTGGTGGAGTTGCGTTCCTTGCCCTGGTATCCGTGGGCGTTTGGTTCTGGCTTTCGCACCGGCAGCCCGCTACCGACGCGGCGCCAGGTCGCTTCAGTTCGAGGATGACGACAACAGTCGGCATCGCTGTCGCAAAAAAGGGCGACATTCAGATTTTTCTGCAAGGACTTGGAACGGTGACTCCGCCGGCGACTGTGACGGTTAAAACGCAGGTAAACGGACAATTGGTCCAGGTCGCATTCACCGAAGGGCAGCACGTCAAGAAAGGGGATTTTCTAGCCGAAATCGATCCGCGTCCTTTCCAGGCGGTTCTGGACCAGCAAGAGGGACAACTGGAAAGAGATCGTGCTTTGCTTGAAAATGCGCGGGTCGACCTGGTTCGCTATCAAAAGCTTAATGCACAGGACTCGGTTTCACGCCAGACGCTGGACACGCAGGTTGCTCTTGTTCATCAGTACGAAGGGACGGTCAAGATGGATCAGGGCCAGGTCGAGAGCGCACAAGTTAATCTGGATTACTGTCACATTGTTTCTCCCGTCGCTGGGGTCGTCGGGCTTCGACAAGTCGACGAAGGCAACTATGTGCAAACAAGCGATCCCAATGGTTTGGTTGTGATTACTCAGATCGATCCGATGACCGTGATTTTTACTGTCACCGAAGATGATATTTCGAAGGTCACTGCACGGTTGAGCACCGGCGCGGTTCTGCCGGTTACGGCTTACGATCGAACCAATAGCAATGAAATCGCCCAGGGCACATTGGGATCAGTGGACAACCAGGTGGATACGACCACCGGAACAGTGAAATTGAGAGCTGTCTTCGACAACCGGGACGGGAAGCTCTTTCCGCAGCAATTTGTCAACGCGAAGCTCCTTGTTGAGACGATGCAGGATGCGGTCCTTGTCCCGACGGCCGCCATCCAGTTAGGTGCACCGGGGTCCTATGTCTACGTCGTGAATTCCGATTCCACCGTGTCAGTTCGTGTGATCAAACCGGGACCGATCGATGGAGAGCAAGCCGCCGTCCTGTCTGGGCTTGAACTGGGCGAAACCGTCGTGACCGACGGTGTCGACCGATTGTATGACGGCGCAAAGGTGCAACTGCCCGCGAGGCGTCCGTCGAGTGATGGGGCGCAAAGGCCGCATCGTTATTCCGAAAGACCGGACGGATCGCCGCGATAACATCATCATGGCGGGAACGGCAACGATCATGGCGAGAATGGGAACGAGCAGCGAAGGCATCCTCCGGACGCGTCTTGATATGCAGCCTGTTTTTCCGTTAATCAGCAGAACGCTCGATCCTGTCAGCGACTGATGAATCCGTCTCGCCTGTTCATTCTACGGCCGGTTGCAACCTCGCTTCTGATGGTTGCGATCATGCTCGCAGGGGTGGTTTCTTACAGGTTTCTTCCCATATCCGCCCTGCCGGAAGTGGACTATCCAACCATTCAGATTCAGACCTTTTATCCCGGTGCGAGTGCAGAGGTGATGACAACCTCGGTCACAGCCCCGCTCGAACGGCAGCTCGGAGAGATGCCTAGCCTCGAAGAGATGTCTTCTTCGAGTTCGGCTGGGGCGTCGATTATCACTTTGAGATTCAATCTGGATCTCAAGCTGGATATCGCCGAACAAGAAGTCCAGGCAGCCATCAACGCCGCGAATAACCTTCTTCCGTCCGATCTGCCGGCCCCACCGATTTACGCTAAGGTCAACCCCGCCGATGCACCAATCCTGACACTCGCACTCACCTCAAAGACGTTACCCCTTCCTGAAGTGGCTGATATAGCCGATACGCGATTGGCGCAAAAGATGTCCCAAATTCCCGGCGTCGGCCTTGTTCGGATCAGCTCCGGTCATCGACCTTCTGTACGAATCCGGGCGAACCTCCACGCACTGGCCGCGTACGGTCTCAACATTGACGATCTGCGAACAACGATCAGTAACTTAAACGTCAATACGCCAAAGGGAAACTTTGACGGTCCTTCCCAGTCCTACACCATCAATGCCAACGACCAATTGCATAGCCCGGATGAGTACATGGACTCGATCGTGGCCTACAGAGAGGGTCGGCCGGTCCACCTGCGCGATGTCGCCGACGTGACCGAGGCGGCTGAAAACAGCAAGCTCGCGTCCTGGATGAATCTTACGCCGGCAATCATCCTGGAAGTGCAGCGTCAACCGAGCGCCAACGTGATCAGCGTCGTAGACGATATCAAGAGGTTGCTTCCTACACTCGAAGCGACGCTTCCCGAAGCTGTTCAGGTTTCGGTGCTGACCGATCGCACCGTAACCATCCGCGCCTCCGTAAAAGACGTAGAGTTTGAGCTTTGCCTTTCCGTAGCGCTGGTTGTGCTGGTCGTCTTCTTGTTTTTGCGCAATCTGCGCGCCACCATCATTCCGAGCTTATCGGTGCCGCTTTCCCTCGTTGGGACGCTGTCGGCCATGTACCTTCTCGGCTTTAACCTCGACAATCTTTCGCTGATGGCTTTCACGATCGCGACCGGTTTTGTTGTCGATGACGCGATCGTAGTCATCGAAAATATCAGCCGATATATTGAGATGGGCGAGACCCCTTTGGAGGCTGCGCTCAAAGGTTCAAAACAAATCGGCTTCACCATCGTCTCGCTCACCATTTCTCTGATCGCCGTCCACTTTCCGCTGTTGTTTATGGGCGACGTTATTGGGCGATTGTTCCACGAATTTTCCGTCACATCGGTGGTAACGATTGTTCTATCGGCAATCGTATCGTTGACGCTCGTACCGATGCTCTGCGCGAAGATGCTTCGTCACCAGACACGGCTTGGCCGGTTTGAACGGCTGAGTCAACAGTCGGTTGATGGGATGATCAAGCAATATGGACGACTACTGACGTGGGTGCTGCGTCATCAGGGGTTCACGCTCGTTGTAGCAATCGGGACGTTGTTCCTTACGATCTGGCTCTACGTCATCATCCCAAAAGGTTTTTTTCCCGTGCAGGACACAGGGCTTCTAGCAGCCGTCGCGCAAGCGCCTCAGTCGACCTCTTATGAAGCGATGGTCAAGCGCCAGGGAGAGCTGGCCAGGCGGATTTTGAAGGATCCCGACGTGGTAAATCTCTCCTCATTCGTCGGTGTCGATGGGAGCAACACGACATTGAATAGTGGGCGGTTCCTGATCGGATTGAAGCCGCACGACGAGCGGAAACTGACATCTCAGGAAATTGTGCGTCGCATCCAGGGCGAAGCCCAGGGAGTGGAAGGGATCACTCTGTTTCTGCAGCCCATTCAAGATCTGACCACTGACGCCACTGTAAGCGCAACGCAATATCAATTTGTTCTCGAGAACGCAAATCAGGATGAACTGAAAACCTGGGTCCCGAAATTGGTCAGCCGGCTGCAAAACGTCTCTGAGATTACCGATCTCGCCAGCGATCTCCAGCAGAGCGGTTTATCGGCGGATATTGTTATTGATAGAAAAACTGCCGCGCGCTTCGGTGTTACCCCGGAAACAGTTGACAACGCCTTATACGACGCGTTCGGCCAGCGGATTGCGTCAACGATTTTCACACAATCCAATCAATCCCGGGTCATCCTCGAGGCGGCTCCGAATCTTCAGCGCAGCTTGGACTCGATCGGCTCGATTTACGTGCCAAGCTCGGCCGTCTCAACCAGCTCAACATCCGGAGCGGGCCAGGTGCCGTTGTCGGCTATTTCGACTGTCGCGATTAAAGAGACGCCGTTGCGGATCGGGCACGTCGGTCAGTTCCCGGCTGCGACAATTTCGTTCAATTTAGCGCCGGGTGCGGCGCTTGGGGATGCTGTACGAGAAATTCGTGACGTGCAGCGGGAGATAAAACTTCCTGCCAGTTTTATCGCAAACTTTCGTGGCGCGAGCTCCGCGTTCGAATCTTCCCTGACCAACGAAGTTTTTTTATTAATTGCTGCAATCGTGACGATGTACATCATCCTCGGCGTTCTGTACGAGAGCTTCATCCATCCGATCACCATCCTGTCCACACTGCCTTCAGCAGGTGTCGGAGCGCTGCTTGCGCTGATGCTGACCGGATGCGGGCTGGATGTGATGGGCATCGTCGGCATCCTGCTTCTGATCGGGATCGTCAAAAAGAATGCGATCATGATGGTAGACTTCGCCCTGGAAGCCGAACGTGATTGTGGCAAGCCGCCGCAGGAGGCAATTTTCGAAGCCTGCCTGCTACGGTTTCGTCCGATCCTCATGACGACGCTGGCGGCTCTGTTCGGAGCGTTGCCGCTCATGCTTGGGACTGGCACCGGGTCTGAACTTCGGCGACCGCTCGGGATCTCAATCGTCGGCGGTCTGCTCTTGAGCCAGATCCTGACGCTGTTTACGACGCCGGTGATTTATCTCGCTCTGGATCGACTCGGCCGTCGATTCTTTCCCCGTGAAGCGAATGCACCACAGGAATGAACTTCAGCGAAATTTTCATTTCACGGCCGGTGGCGACAACATTGTTGACGATTGGTATTGCCTTCGCAGGCGTCTTGGCTTTTCTGCACCTTGCGGTCGCTCCGTTGCCCCAAGTCGACTTTCCGACCTTAATGATTCAGGCATCGATGTCGGGAGCCAGCCCGGATGTGATGGCTGCGACCGTTGCCGCTCCCCTGGAGCGTCACCTCGGCTTTATTTCCGATGTCACCGAAATGACGTCGCGCAGCTCGCTCGGCAGCACGCAGATCACTCTGCAATTCGGTCTTAATCGCGATATCGATGGCGCTGCTCGAGATGTTGAAGCGGCCATCAACGCGGCCCGCGCGGATCTTCCCTCAAATCTGAGAAGCAACCCAACCTACCGCAAATATAATCCATCAGACTCGCCGATTCTGCTAGTCGTGCTGACCTCTGAGACCCGGACTTCGGGTCAACTCTACGATTCCGCGGCGACGGTGCTCCAACAGAAGTTATCTCAAATCGATGGGGTCGGGGACGTCGATGTGGGAGGAAGCTCGTTGCCCGCCGTTCGCGTCGAGCTGAATCCGGACGCGCTCGCGCACTACGGCATTGGTTTGGAGGATGTGCGAGCGTCTCTTGCTTCTGCGAACGCAAACAGCCCGAAGGGGGCCATCGAAGACGGGACCCGCCATTTTCAAATTTACACCAATGATCAGG
>CAZMNG010000310.1:0-5589 GCA_964567505.1 uncultured Chthoniobacterales bacterium | reverse complement strand
TCTTTTCTCGCAGGCTCGTGCCCTCTATCTCCGGGACGCTGCTAAGTGTTCTTTTTATCGGTTTCCTGATTAATGGTTTTCAATTGACAAACGTCTCGAGTTACTGGGTGAACGGAGTCGAGGGTGTTCTGATTCTCCTCGTGGTTGCCGCCACCTCGCTATCTCACCGCGGCCAATCTTAACGTGGCTACGTCTCTATCACTTTCTTCGCGTCCGGCAGTTGCCGATAAAGCACGCTCCGTCCGGCTGTCGCTGCTGGGCTACAGTGTCGTGGCCGCATTGTTCGCCGTCTTTATTTTCCTTGCGCTGGCCGCTCCTGGATTTTTCACGCCGTCCAATCTGCTCAATGTCCTGGTCAATAACTTCGCGATTCTGGCAATTGTCAGTCTAGGCATGACGCTGGTTATCTCCTCCGGCGGCATCGATCTTTCGGTCGGCACTGCGATTGACATCTCAAGTCTGGTCTTTGTCTCTCTCGTGGCCGCAAAATGCGATCTGAGAGTCGCTCTTGTCGCTGGCTGTGCCGGAGCCGCGGCGGTCGGCGCCTTCAACGCTGTTCTGATCGCCGGTCTCCGAATTACTCCATTTCTGGCGACCTTGGGCACATTGTTCATTGGTCAGAGCGTGCAACAACTCGCCAGCGATGGCGGCCAACCCATTTATTTGGTGACTGGCGTGATCCCTGGTGATTTCACGTTTGTTGGCCGCGGCTCGCTGTTCGGTATACCATTCCCGCTCCTTCTCGATGCGACCGGAGCAGCGATCTTCTTTCTGCTGTTACAGCGATCGCAATACGGGCGGCAGATACTCGCGCTGGGCGTTCAACCCGGCGTGGCCCGCTACTCAGGCGTACCTGTCCAACGCATTTCCGCGCTGGTGTACATTTTGTCCGCTGCCGGCTGTGGCGTGGCAGGGATTATTCTGTCGTCCACGGTGAAGGCCTATGTCCCGCTTTCGGGTAACGCGTATTTGCTCGATTCGATCGGCGCCACGTTCATCGGGACAACGCTGCACATCGAAGGCCGGCCCAGCGTTCAAGGAACGCTCGTAGGCGTCCTTCTCCTGAGTGTCGTCACAAACGGATTGTTACTGATTGGCTGGAACTTTTATTGGCAACAGGTTGGCACTGGGGTTCTGATCTTCCTGGTGCTGGCTGTTAGTTTTATAGGCAGACGGCTGAGAATTTATTAGAGCCGCATCCGGAGAAGCGAGTTTTTGGAAACCGAAATTCGATTTTCCGGATGCGGCCGTGATGAATTCGATCCGAATCGAAATCGCAAAAAACCACTTGCGCAGGTATCGACTTGTTAGTAGAGGTTTAAGCCATATTAAACTAGTAGAGTATCTTCCGGTCTCCTAGGCGCCTGCGTCGCTCATCTGCAGCGGCGGATGAGCGATGCAGGCTGTAGAGTTTATGTCCATACAAGCAATCGATTACGTATCCCGGGATTCAAGCGTTGACCCTCCGCAGCCGAGCGCACAGGTTCACCGCATTCAGTCTGACCGGGAGGCTATTCAAATCGCGAAAGCTCTGGCCACCAAGTTCGCAGAAGAGGCATCTGACCGGGACCGATTCCGGCGACTTCCCACAGCCGAAATCGAAGAATACTCTAACTCCGGCTTGTGGGCCATCTCTGTGCCGAGAGAATTTGGCGGCGCCGAGGTTTCTCGTCTGACGTTAATCGAACTTTTTCGGACCGTGGCAGAAGCGGATTCTTCGCTCGGACAAATCCCGCATAACCACTTTTGCGTTGTCGATGCAATTCGGCTCGACGGTACCTCGGAACAAAAAGAGTACTTCTTTAACGAAGTATTGAACGGAAAGCGATTCGGGAACGCCTTTTCAGAAGCAGGTTCGCGAACGGTGCAGGATTTTCAGACGCGGATTGTGCCGGATGGTGATCAATTGATTACTAACGGCCGGAAATTCTACTCGACCGGGGCGCTTTTTGCGCACTGGGTGCCGGTCTCAGCGGTTAACGAGGAAAAGCAGGGATTATTGGTTTTGATCCCAACAGGTACACCGGGGCTGACGATCATTGACGACTGGTCGAGTTTCGGACAACGCACGACCGCGAGTGGAACCGTATTGCTTGAGAATGTCCGGGTTCAACCCGAGTGGATCATCCCGGGCTACAAGGCGTTTGAGCGTCCGACGCTTACAGGGCCGCTTTCGCAGATCATCCAGGCCGCGATCGACGCCGGGATTGCTCGTGCGGCGCTCCGTGAAACGATACAGTTCGTCCGGGACCGTGCGCGGCCGTGGATCGACAGCAAGGTCGAACGAGCTTCCGACGATCCATTGACCATCGCCGAGATCGGCGATCTTGAAATCAGGTTGCACGCCGCCGACGCGTTACTGGAGCGGGCCGCGTCGATTCTGGATGAGGGCGAACACCGGCTTGATGAACGGACGGTGGCAGCGGGAGCAGTCGCCGTGGCCGAGGCTAAAGCGCTGACAACTGAGATCGCAATTCTTGCCACGAACAAACTCTTCGAACTCGCCGGGACGCAATCAACGCTGGCGCAATACAACCTGGATTTGCACTGGCGTAACGCGCGGACCCACACGCTGCACGATCCGGTACGCTGGAAGTATTTTCACGTCGGCAATTACTATCTGAACGACGTGCTGCCACCACGTCATCCGTGGAACTAAACCGCAAGAGTCATGCAAAAGCCAACGCCATCCGCGAATCGAATAACGGAAGTGGTGCTGACTTCGAACGCACATCGGATCCGCTCTGATATTGAAGCGATTGAGATTGCGGATGCGCTGGCCGTTGAATTTGAAAGGCAGGCCGCAGAGCGAGATGCGTTGCGCATGTTGCCGTTCGAACAGGTTGAACAGTTCTCGCGCTCGGGACTCTGGGGGATTACCATCCCCAAAGCTTATGGTGGCCCTGCGCTGTCCGTTGCGACTTTGGCCGAGGTGATAGCAAGGATCTCAAAGGCCGATCCTTCGATCGGGCAGATTCCGCAAAATCACTATTTCATCCTGGAAGTCGTACGTTCCACTGGATCGGAGGAACAAAAAGGGTTTTTCTTTCAGCAAGTTCTGGCTGGTGCGCGTTTTGGCAATGCTCTCTCGGAACTGGGCACCAAGACGGTGGGCGACTATAACACGCGTATTATCCGGACGCCGGCCGGTTTTCGATTGGCAGGGCGCAAGTACTATTCGACGGGCGCGCTGTTTGCGCACTGGATTCCGGTCGTCGCGAAGAATGAAGAGGATTACCTGACCATGGCGTTTGTCGAAAGGGGAACACCAGGTTTAACCCTTGTAGACGACTGGAACAGCTTTGGCCAACGCACGACCGGGAGCGGCACGACGATCCTCGAAGATATCAGCCTTCCGGATTTTCTGGTTCTGCCGTATCAGAAATCATTCGATGAGCCGACACCCTTGGGACCGCTGGCCCAGATTATCCATGCTGCAGTGGATCTGGGGATCGCACAGGCGGCTATCCGAGATACTGTCGAGTTCGTGCGGACGCGCAGTCGCCCCTGGATCGACAGCAATGTCGAAAAGGCAAGCGAGGATCCGTTGACCATTTCGCAGCTGGGGCGCGAGTTCATTGAACTGCATGCGGCAGAAGCTTTGGTCAAGCGTGCCGGGATTGCCGTTGATCGCGCGATCGACGTGTCTACGGAGGACACTGTGGCAGAAGCCTCAGTTGCCGTAGCCGAAGCGAAGGCGGCCACAACGCGGGTCTCTCTGCTGGCGTCGAACAAACTGTTTGAACTGGCTGGAACACAGGCAACGCTCGAAAAATATCATCTCGATCGACATTGGCGCAACGCGCGCACCCACACACTCCATGACCCAGTCCGGTGGAAATATTTCGCAATCGGAAATTATTATCTGGGCGGGGTTCGTCCTCCGCGGCACGGCGCGATCTGATCCGTCGTGATGGACCGAGACCATGAGTAAAGAAATTCGCTTGAACGCCTTCGACATGAATTGCGTCGGACATCAGTCTCCCGGCCTATGGGCGCATCCGCGCGATCTTTCTTCCCGTTACAAAGACCTGGAATACTGGACGGAGCTGGCGCAGATCCTGGAGCGCGGAAAATTTGACGGCATCTTTATTGCCGACGTGCTGGGTGTATACGACGTATATCAAGGTTCGGCGGAACACGCTATTCGGAACGCGGCGCAGGTGCCGCTCAACGAGCCGCAGTTGGTCGTTCCGGCGATGGCGTACGTTACCAAACACCTTGGATTCGGCATAACCTGCTCCCTCAGTTACGAGCATCCCTATCCGTTCGCACGGCGCATGTCGACTTTGGATCATCTGACAAAAGGTCGCGCAGGATGGAACATAGTCTCTTCGTATCTGGACAGTGCGGCGCGGAATTTTGGAATGGATCGCCAGGTCAAACATGACGATCGATACGAACTTGCAGACGAGTACATGGAGGTCTGCTACAAGCTATGGGAAGGCAGTTGGGAAGATGATGCCGTTGTACGTGATCGCGACAACCGCTTGTTCACTCACCCGGAAAAAGTTCACAATATCGAGCACTCCGGAAAATTTTTTTCCGTTCCCGGATTTCATTTGTGCGAACCCTCGCCTCAGCGCACACCGGTACTTTATCAGGCGGGTGCTTCCAGACGCGGCAGAGACTTTGCTGCTCGACACGCTGAGTGTGTTTTCGTCGCGGCGCCATCGAAAGTCGTTCTACGCAACTATGTACGCGATATTCGGCAACGCGCCGTTTCATTTGGTCGAGATCCTTCCAAACTGATCTTTTTCAACCTGGTGAGCGTCATCGCAGGTGAAACTGAGCGAGAAGCTCGCCGCAAACATGACGAATACAGAGAGTACGCGAGTTACCATGGAGCGCTCGCTCTGGTCTCAGGTTGGACTGGGATTGATTTTGGGCAATACGGACCGAATGAACAGCTCCGTTACATCGAAAACGATGCAGTCCAATCAGCAACAGAATCACTGACAATTTCCGACCCGACGAAGGCCTGGACGATCGAGGAGGTAGCAAACTGGGTTGGGATAGGGGGTCTGGGGCCTCTCCTTGTCGGTTCAGTGGAGCAGGTTGCCGATCAACTTCAGGAGTGGGCCGAGGAGACCGATGTCGACGGATTCAATCTAGCCTACGCTGTCACACACGAATCGTTTAGCGATTTCGTCGAACTGGTTGTTCCGGAGCTTCAAAAGCGTCGCGTATATAAAAATGAGTACCGGCAGGGTACGCTCCGGGAGAAGCTATTTGGTCTTGGATCGAGGCTTCCAAGCGAACATCCCGGCGCCGGCTATCGGTTAGCCGGGTTGGCGGCTACGTGACCATCAATCCGGACTGAATACCCTTTGCGCTCTGCCGGACTCTGGAGGGGCGTTACTTGCACCGCCCTGGAACTGCAACAACGGCAGGGAGTTACAAACATCGTGAGAGCTATATAGATCTTGCTCCTACGGAGCCTGGAGCTTGGACATTTCGGGAAGGCAGCCCGGCGATTTATCGCCGGGTCTGCAGGGCCGATTTGCATCGCCCGAAGGGCGAACACAGAACAACCCAGGCCGCCTTCGCTGCGCTACGGCGCGCCCTCATCTTAAGGCGAGTTGCCGC
>CAZMNG010000309.1:0-5590 GCA_964567505.1 uncultured Chthoniobacterales bacterium | reverse complement strand
CGATTTCACTTCCTGGAGCTTTTGCCGGCACGCCGGAGTTTGCGAGCCCGGAACAGTTCGCGGGCGTCGGCGTAGACATCCGCTCAGATCTGTATTCGCTTGGCGTAACCCTCTGGGAGATGCTGACGGGCAAGACACCATTCCGGGGGACGCCCAGTGAAGTGATGCATCAGCATCAGCACGCACTCTTGCCGGTCGAACAACTCCAAGATGTCCCGCAGCCGGTCGTTGCTCTGCTTGAGGCTCTCCTTGAGAAAGACCCGGCGCGGCGATTTCAAAGCCCGACCGAACTGTTGAAGGCAATCGCGACGGTAACAGATGCTATCGACAGAGGGCGTAAAATTCCTCGTGTGAGCCTGCAGAATGCACCTTCGACGGGTTCGAATGTCTCTACCCGCAAGCCGCTAACAAGACGCGCGCCGAAAAAGATCTCTATAGCCAGGTTGCCTGTTACAGGAAGCGACGTCTTCGGTCGAGAGGAGGATATCGCTTTTCTGGATCGTGCATGGGCAAACAAGGATGTCAACGTCGTCACCATCGTTGCCTGGGCCGGGGTCGGGAAGTCCACACTGGTCAACCACTGGCTGGGACGGATGGCCGCTGAACATTATCGTTCTGCGGAGCTGGTTTTTGGCTGGTCCTTTTACAGACAGGGCAGCAGTGGGAGCACTACGTCTGCAGATGAATTCCTGGACGCGGCTCTCCACTGGTTTGGAGATCCAGACCCACGGCTCGGAACGGCCTGGGAGAAGGGCGAAAGATTGGCGAAGCTCGTCGCGCATCGTCGAACCTTATTGGTTCTGGATGGCCTGGAGCCGCTCCAAAATCCGCCTGGCCCACAAGAAGGACGCGTCCGTGAGCCTTCCCTCCAGGCGCTTTTGCGCGAACTCGCTGGTTTCAATACCGGGCTTTGCGTGATTACCACGCGGACGCCGGTCGCTGATATTGCAGATCACGAGGGCACCTCAGCCCTTCGTCGTGACCTGGAACATCTATCCAGCGATGCCGGTGCGAAACTGCTCCGAGCCCTGGGCGTGAAGGGAGACGAGGCAGAGTTACGCAGTGCCAGCGACGAGTTCAGCGGCCATTGTTTCGCTCTCACACTTTTAGGCAGTTATCTGACAGACGCTTATATTGGAGACATTCGTTGTCGTAGCGAGGTATCCGGACATCTTGCTCACGATGTACGACAGGGAGTCCATGCCCGAAAAGTCATGGAATCTTACCAAACCTGGCTTGGTGAGGGTCCTGAGCTGTCAGTTCTCCGCATTTTAGGCTTATTTGATCGACCCGCGGACGAAAGGGCGCTTGGAGCTGTGCTAAAATCGCCTGCGATTCCTGGCCTTTCAGAGTCATTAACTGATTTGCGCCCGACCGAGTGGCAAACGATTCTAGCCAGGTTAAGAAGAGCAAGACTGCTCTCGGGAGAAGATCCGCATTATCCTGGGCAACTGGATACGCATCCTCTCGTTCGTGAGTACTTTGGCGAACAGCTCCGGAGTGAACAAACGGATGCCTGGACCGAATGTAATAGGCGGCTCTTTCACTATTACCGAACGCTTGCGCCGCAGCTGCCGAATAGTTTCAGGGAGATGGAGCCACTTTTCTCGGCATGCATCTGCGGCTGCAATGCCGGTCTGTTTCGAGAGGCGCTGCATGAAGTTTACATTCCGCGGATTCAGCGGGGGAATGCCTCCTTTGCGGCTACAGTTCTTGGAGCGACAGGGCCATTGCTCTCTGTTTTAGGTCATTTCTTCGAACAGGGACGCTGGGGATCACTCGTTCAAACAGCCGTCGAGGAGCAGAGTCTCACTGCGGAAGATCAGCTTTTCATCCTCATGCAGGCGGGGCGATACCTAACGGCCACTCGGGGGTTCGGAGCACCCGAGGTCCGCATTTGTTACGAGCGCGCCGGGCCCTTGTGTCACTCGCTTGGTCGTCCCCGGCTCCTGTGTCTGGCACTGAGGGGTCAGTGGCGCTATTCCTTCATGACGGACAAGCTGAGTGCAACAATGCAGATTGCTGAACGTGTTTACTCGCTGGCGCAAAAACAGAACGACGCTGCGCTAATGATTGGAGCCTACAGCGGGTTGGCCGGCACACTCCACTTTTTGGGTGATTTCGAGTCCACGCGACGATACGCGAGGCTTGGTGTTCAGCTCTGGCGCTCCGGAGGCGTCCAGTCTTATGCGGAAGACGTCGATACGCCGGTCGTCCCCTGTCTGTGCCATGGGGCGCACTCCGAGTGGCATCTCGGAGAGATGGCCTCTTGCCGTACGGCTATGGCGGAAGCGATCGCACTAGCAAAGGAGCTGAAGGATATGCATGCATTAGCCCTGGCACTAAATTACGCAGCGGTTCTCGGCCACGCCGAGCGCAATCCTGATGAAGTGGACCGTTTGGCGTCGGAATTAATTGAACTCTCCACGCGTCACAATTTTGTGTATTGGCTAGCGCTAGGAGCCATTCACCGTGGCTGGGCGCGCAGCGCTTCCGGTGACACCGCCGAAGGTATTACGTGGATCGAGCACGGAATAGGAGACTTTCGGGCAACCGGTTCGGTGCTGGCCCTGCCAGGCTACCTGACACGAAAGGCTGAAGCATTACATCTAGCGGATCGTACCTCTGAAGCTCTTGAGGCTTTAAGCGAGGCGGAAGCACTGGCTGAAAGATTTGAGCAGCGCGTTTCCTTTGCCGAACTGCACCGGCTCCGCGGTGTGTTTCTCACGGCTATCGGTGGTGACGAGACCCAAATTGAGGCTTCGTTCTGCGCAGCCATCAGCACTGCAAAGGAGCAGAAGTCGATTTCACTGCAGAAACGCGCCGAAGCAACCTACGCGGAATACCATCGCCAAAAAGCGAGCGGGTCAGGAGGATTCCGACTACCTCTTTGGTGAAGTTTAAGGAGTGATTTTAAGCGAACCTGGGCGGGCTTAGGCGAAAGAGGAAGGAGCCCCGAAGGCATTCGGGGTCGACGAGGTCGAGAGATCAAGAGCGTCGCGGAAACGGGCCTGGGACAACCTCCAAGAAATCAGATGGGCCGTCACAGACACAGCGAGCATTGACGTTCCAGCGACGGCCAGAAAAATAATCGATCTGGATGCAGTCCACCTCTTCCGGCGAAGCGTTCTGATTGCCATCATGATGGACCGGAAACCGGTTCGCCGGGCTCACGCCCACCAGCGGCGCTATCGGGTAGCTTAGGAGGTGGAGCTTTACCATTGATTGCCCAGATCCACAGCAAAAGCCCTGGAAACCCACCGCGACTCTGAACTTGTGCCCAGTTGTTCGGCAATTTGAACAACGGGTCGTCCGCCGAAACGGGCTCGACCTCGTAGACGTCGATAGCGGCCGCGGTCAGTTTGCCCGATGCCAGCGCATCATATAGAGCATTCTCGTCCACCAGTGCACCGCGTGCCGTGTTTATAAAATAGCCACCGTTCTTCATCAATCCGAACGTCTTGGCATTCATGAAATGGTGAGTTTCCGTTAGGCATTGTTAGTATTTTGTTGCATGGTCACTTCCTCTTGAGTGCAAGTGCAGGTCTATTTATCCCTGCACCGAATATAATCCGATTCATATGGTTGATTTTGGTTTTAGCCACAATAATCTATGTTGGCCGAGCGGTTTTCTATGAAAAAATCCTGTCGTAAACCGAGGCGAGCTCGTTCGCCTGTTGGCTGGAAATCCGGGTTAGGGGCGGGCGCACGTTTAACCAACCCTCGTCATTTCTGCGCCGTGCAAGCAGCGCCTTAACCGCTGGCGTCACCGGGTATTTCAACACCTCATTGACAAGGTCCACAATCCGGGAGTCGTTCTCCCCGTGCTTTACGAGGGGCAAAAGCTCCGATGGACAAACGTTGCCGAGGCCGGAGATTGCCCCCTTCGCGCCGAGACGAACACCGGCGGCAAGATGACGCTCGTCCCCAATCAGAACGATTAAGTCATGATGCGCTCGAAGGAGCTTTTCCGTGTATGTCCAATCGCCCCCGGAGTCCTTGACACCCACAACCACTTGCGGGAAGGCCGCCTTCAATCGGCCGATCAACTCGATGGAAAGGGGTACTTCGGTCACCGACGGAATGTGGTAAAGAAGGACGTCGCGTGCCCGTTTTCCAATTTTCTCGAATACTTGTGAGAACCAGCGATAAAGGCCTTCGTCTGTAACGTGCTTAAAATAAAAAGGGGGCGCGAGCAACACGCCGCGACATTCCCGGTCGATCAGTATTCGCGCCTGCTCGACAGCATCGCCGACCGCTGCGGCCGCAACCCCGCCCAGGACGTGGTCGCGCAAGGCGATCCCAGCCGCCAAAAGTGCGCCCAGGATCTGCTCTCGCTCGCTCATGCTGACCGAAGCTCCCTCCCCGGTGGTGCCGAACACCGTCACGCTGGAACAACCCGCGTCCAGGGACCTGCGGGCGTGTTGGCTCAAGCGCAGGAAATCGATGCTCGAGTCCGGCTGAAGAGGCAGGGCCAAAGCACATGACAAACCAAATAAGGATGTGTTATCGATGTAACTCATTACGCGAAACATACTGACATGTTAGTATAGCGTTAGGCCTGGCAAGCAATCGAAAATTTGAAATCATCCAACGGAAACCGTGGTACACAGAAGTTGCGCGAAAAGGCGTATGAGAGCTTCAGCGAGCACCTGCTCTCGGGAAGGATCCGGCCTGGACAATTTCTTTCCCAACGCGAGCTTACGGAGCTTACAGGGCTGCCTTTAGGCGCCATTCGAGAACTGATTCCGCGACTCGAGGTCGAAGGGTTCATCACGACGGTGCCGCAGCGCGGTATGCAAGTGGTCCATGCCGACGTGAAGCTGATTCGTGATGCATTTCAATTCCGCCTTTTCCTTGAGCGCGAGGCGGCAGCCGTGTTCGCGCAGCAAGCAAGTGACGCGATGTTGGCGCAACTACGAAAAGAACATGAGTCAGTCCTTGCGAATTTCGAACGCGCCTCTCGCAAGGGCGGCCTCAGTGACAATTTGGTTGCGGAGGCCCAGAACGTGGATTGGAAGCTGCACAACACTTTGATAGACTTTCTCGGCAATGAAATCATTACCTCCGCTTACCGCGTGAACCTTCTAAAGCTTAGGATCTTCAGGCGGGAACAAACGCGGCTCGATGCAGTGCACGCGATTCCGACGATGCGGGAGCACCTCGCCGTGCTTGAGGCCTTGGCAACCCGGGACTCGCGCAAGGCCGCCGATGCCATTTCTGCGCACATCCTTTGTGCCCTCGACCGGGCCCTGGGGCTCCAGGGCACGGTGATGTCCAATCGGACGTCAGCAAGTGCAAGTAATCCCAAAAGGTAATACAACACCATAGCCGTGCGACGACTAGGTGCGGATGGTATGACGCTTACCATCGCGAACGGCACGGTGTTGCGCGCGTCGGCGAAGGTGGTAGAAGTACTCGCCCGAGACCAACGCACCTGGGTCATTGCTACATGCCAGCCAAAGTTGTACTCCGGTGGCATCCCTCCCGATGCCGAAGGAGACAACGAAAAAGGCCTTCCCTCGAGGAGTGGAACCAGCGGATCTGTGGCTGTACTCATAGGGCGCGATCGGTGAGAGTGCGCAGCACC
>CAZMNG010000308.1:0-5601 GCA_964567505.1 uncultured Chthoniobacterales bacterium | reverse complement strand
CGCGAAGACCGAACTCGATCGCGGTATTGCAATGGGCGGAGCCGCCAAAGACCTGCAAAGCCAGGGTCTGCCGGACCGACTTCGGGCCGCCGTGCACGAACGCTTCGTGCTGGTCTTCGGCGTTGGAGACGCCCCCGAGCGCGGTACCGAAACTCACGCCAACCCGATCATTGGGTGCATCTGGCGAAACATCGAAGCCGCTGTCTTCGAACGCAAGCTTGACGGAGGCCACCGAGAATTGGGCATACCGATCCAGTCGTTTCAGCCGGTGCGGCGGAAAAATCGTTTCCGGCACCCAGTCTGCGATCGCACCGGCGCTGGTTGCTTTGAACATCGAAGCATCAAACGTCGAGACTGGACCGATTCCCGATCTTTTGTTTTTGATAGCGTCCCAAAATGCCTGTTTGCCGACCCCGATCGCGGTAATTGGCCCGACTCCTGTGATGACAACTCGCCTCATTGACTCATTTATTTTCCAGGTGCGACTTCATGTGCGTCAGCGTCTGCTTGGCAATGTAGTCGATAAATAGGCGGCCGATGATCGGTTCGGCGATTGGGGCGAGAAGCCGTGATCTGAATGAGAGATCGTGAATGATTTGCACTTCAGTCCCCGTGGCGAGGGTTTTGAAACGCCAAACGACCTTCATCCCTTTCGTCCATGCCTTTATATGCGTGAACCAGACCTCGCGCTTTTCCCGATCGATGACCTGTTCCGATACCCACGCAACGGGGATTGTGCCGCGTCTCGCGGCCATCTTCACAATGTTTCGGCCAGGAGATTTCTCGAGGTAGCGAATGTACCGGTAATGCGGCAGGAAACTGGGCCATTGCGCGAGGTCCGCAGCGGCTTCGAAAATAACCTCTTCCGGAGCGTACATGACTATGGCGTTGGTCTGGTGCATGATGATCGATTGGCAATGTAGTGGAGATAGCATTCGCCCGCTTCGACTTTCATCGATTCGAGTTGGTAAGACCGGGTGGACGGAAGAAACGGCCCGGGCGGGCCGAGAACTCCCGGGGCAGCGTCTCCTCCGGCGAGCATCGGTGCGATCGTCAGATACAACTCATCGATAAAATCTAGTTCTGCTAACGTTCTCGCCAACTGCGGTCCTCCCTCGCATACCAGTGTATGGACCTGGTGCGTTTCCCAAAGGTCGTTCAATACCTCCGGAAGCTGGACGTGATCGTCGGCGCTCAAATGGAGGATTGCCTTTGCTCTCAATTCGGCTTGCACCAGGGGCGGCATACGCGTTGTCGAATAGATCAGAATCGACGAAAAGGTGTGCTTAAAGAGCTCGAGATTTTCAGGGAATCTGCCGGAATTGGAAATTACGACTCGAATCGGGTAGGGGTTTTGTCCGCGATCGGTTCGGGTTTTTCTCAGCGATTCATCCGGTAGCCCCATCGACATGCGATCCGTTTCGACCGTGTTCCGCCCGACCATCAGAGCGTCTCCGAGCGCCCGGATCTGCAACAGACGTTTCTTATCGACTTCGGAAGTGAACTCTGAGGGTGTCCGTTGGGCGGTGGATACCTTGCCGTCGGCGGTCATCGCGAAGTTCAGAATGATTCGAGGCCGGTGCACGAATTTAAAGACCTCCTCTAATACGGTATTATTCCCGGCGTAACCGGAGAATTCTGGTGTGAATGAATTCTTCTCTCACCGGTGCCATATGTGGCTTTGGATCATACGGTTGCAGGTCGTCTCACCTTCACCGCAAGAAGGCGCCAACATTGCCTCCATCCACCGTCGTGACGTCACCCGTTGTTTTCATTGCTAATGCGTGGTGGACGAATGCTTGCGCCACATCCTCTGCTCTAACTTCGCATCTGAGGAGATTGCCGGACATATATTCGGTTTCGGAGAGCCCCCGCGCTTGGGCTCGAGACCGGATCATATCATCCGTTAACAAGCCGCTCCTGATCCGATCCGCGTTTACTGCATTGACCCGGATCTTGTACTGGCCTTGTTCTAGCGCGTATTGCCGGGCCAAAGCCAAAGTCGCGGCTTTCGGAATACCGTACGCTCCAAAATTTGGACCGGGGTTAATCGCTTGTTTGGAAATATTGAAAAGAATGGCGCCTCCGGTTTCTTGCAGGCGCATCACGCGCACCGCGTTCTGTGCAACGAACTGGTGAGCGAAAAAATTGAGCTCGAAGCTCTTCCGCAACAGATCTTCTGTCATAGTTGCGATCGGGCCAGACCATGCCGCGCCCGCGTTTGACACGACGATATCAACCCCGCCAAAACGCTCGCAGACCCGATCAAAAAAAACTCTCACTGACTCTGCATTGGCGACGTCGCAGGCTGCACCTAATGCGGTTCCGCTAATCGCGCGGGCCACCTTGGCCGCCTTCTCTCCTTCCAGATCGGCGATGGCAACTTCCGCCCCTTCTCGCGCAAATGCTCTTCCAATCGCACTGCCGATGGTCCCGGCGCCCCCGGTAACCAATACGACATGCTGGGCAAGCCGCGGCTCGTCGAGCGTTCGCAATTTTGGTTGGTCGACCGACAAGTACTCCATTGCAAATCGCTGGCTCTCATCCAAGGAACGGAACCGACCAATTGCTTCGGCTGCAGTGACCGTATCGACCCAAGTCTCCGCAAGATCCCCGACGATGGCCGCTTCCTCAGCCGATTTCCCGATGCCGAACAGACCGCAACCGCGCACCAGAGTAATTCGGGGAACCGGGTTCAACGGCAATCCTGACCTGTTGAATTGCAAACTGTGACGCTCAAAATAGGCGCGGTACCTGCCAATATAGTCGACGACGGCATTAGCGGTTTCGCGCCGGAATTCCTCCAACGCCCCTGCTACCGGCAACGGCAAAATAAGGGGGTTGGCTTTTGTGCGGATTAAGTAATCCGGCGTGACTGTCCCTCGATTCGCGTACTCCATGAGGTCTTTGCCGTTCACAAATTCCCGAATCAGATCAGAGCAGCGGAAATTTAAAATCCAACGTTTCGGATGATCTTTTTCGATCGCGCTCGCCAGGCATCCGCGCAGAATTGGGGCGATGTCCGCCTGACTCGCGATTTCTTTACCCGGCCGGGAGAGAGAAACGAATACCGGTTTACGCCGGTTCCGCTCGACAAAATCAGCGGCCAGATTATTCAGCTCGATTGTCCGGGCGTACGACTGTCTGGCCGAATCCCCAAAACTGACCAATCCGTGTTTATCCAGTACTAGTCCCTCGATTTGCGCATTGCGTCGATACTCTTTTGCTGCCGCTTTAGCCAGCGCGAAACCCGGATTGACGTAAGGAACATATCCGACTCGATCTCCGAACACTCGGCGCGTGAGATTTTCGCTATCCTCCTGGTCGACTAGCGCCAGTATAGCAAGGGCGTGAGTGTGATCGACATACTTATGCGGAAGAAACGCGTGCAGGAGAGTTTCAACGGACAGGGTCGGAGCGGCCGGGTCCATCAAGTTAGCGTGCAAGTATTTGACCATTATCTCGTCGCAGAGCTGTTCCAGTTGCTCCAATCGCAAGAGTGGCTCCAGTTGTACCGCAGGGAGTCTGCTGGGTTCGATGAAGGCCAAGTCACAACCGATCCCTGTTATCCGGAGAACCTCGATCTTGGTTTTGAAGAGGTCGGTGTCAATGGTTTTGACTGAGGTATTGCCGCCACTATGCAGAACCAGACGCGGTTCCCGACCTAGCAAGTGGGATGTGTAGACCCGGAGCGCAAGATCCGGATACTGATACTTCGTAACATATTCGGCGGCATCGGCGTCATTCCATAAATTCGGGATCATTTTGTTCAGCAAATTCCTGCAATTTCTTAGCGTTCTGAAAAAGCGCGAGTCGCTTGCGAATTTTGTGGCACTTTGCTTTTATCGGTCAAACACGTTTACTTGGCGTTTGTCCGCCTGCTCCGCTTCCCGTCGCAATTTTGTCATTTCTTCCGGGATCGTTCGAAAGGCGCCGTATTCCGTGATCAGCGCAGTGACCAGGTGACGGGGCGTCACGTCGAAAGCGTAGTTGAGAGCGGCGCTGCCGTCCGGCGTCAATCGGACCTCGCAAACCACCCCCTCTTTCGTGCGCCCCGATATCATGGCGACCTCCTGCGGTGAGCGGCTCTCGATCGGAATACTCCTTCCATCATCGATCGTCCAATCGATGCTGGAGAGAGGCAGAGCCACATAGAATGGGACCTGGTTGTCTCTCGCGGCCAATGCCTTCAAATAAGTACCGATCTTGTTGCAAACATCCCCCCCGGCTGTGGTCCGGTCGCTGCCGACAATGCAAAGGTCGACCTGTCCGTGTTGCATGAGATAGCCGCCCGCGTTGTCCACAATGACGGTGTGCGGCACCCCATGGTGGCCGAGTTCCCATGCGGTCAACGAAGCACCTTGATTTCGCGGCCGAGTTTCATCAACCCAAACGTGAACCGGAATACCGGCGTCGAAAGCCTTATAAATTGGAGCCAGAGCGGTTCCCCAATCCACTGTCGCTAGCCACCCGGCGTTGCAATGGGTCAGCAGATTAACCGGACGCGCCCGCCCGGTCTCATTCCAGGCTCGTTCAATGAGCGCGCGTCCATGCTCGCCAATCGCAGAACAGTTCAACACATCTTCATCGCAAATCTTTTTGGCTACCCTAAACGCTGCAGCAGCACGCTCCTTCGGATGTAGCATGAGAAGCGTTCCCGCATTCTGTCGAGCGCCCATCTCAAGTTCACCGCGGTCGGTCGGGCCGCGAAAAGCAGTTCGTAGACTCGCTGAAATGCCTCGTCGCCGGGATCGCGGAGCATGCCAAGGGCAACGCCATATCCCGCGGAAGCTCCAATTAGGGGCGCTCCGCGTACCGCCATGTTGCGAATCCCTTCCGCAGCATCCTCGACTGTGCGCCATTCAACGATCTTGAAGCGATGGGGCAGTAAAGTCTGATCGATGACGCTAACAGAAATTCCGTTACCATTTAGCCAAATGGTCCGATAAGGTTTGCCGTCAACTTTCATTGTTTGAAGATGTCGGCGCTTTGCGCGCATTTCTCACGGGGCGTGAGAAACGCGCGTTAAAGCTCCGAAAATTTCTCTTTCCAGTGCGATAGCGCACAGACGATTTGCTCCTTGGGCACACGCGCATTCAGCTCCCAAACAACCGGGATCCCTTTTGGCAGCATGGAGAACAAACTCGGGAAATCGATCATCCCGCTGAAAGGAACGTAATGGTCCAGCGAAGGGAATCGCACATCGTGGACATGGCAACCGATTGTTAGCGGCGCCATCTCGGAAAGCCATTCGGTGTGATCAATCAATGTCAGATTGTGCCGGATCTGCGCATGCCCGAAATCGTGCCAATACCCAAGCCGGCCATCCTCGATCTCGGTGAAAAGGCGCCGGAACTCGCGTTCGGATGGAAACGTCTCGATGCCGATGCGGTTTTCGATTCCGAGAGTAATGCCCGCGGCCGCGGCATGAGTCAAGACAGGCTGGAGCCACTCGATGACGCGATCGTAAACGGGAGCCCTTTCCCGCTTCCGAATCGCATTCAACTTGTGCTTGACGTAACTGCGGTCGAGATAATGTCCCGCCTGGATTGCGCGGACCAGGCGAGTCGTGTCGTCCGATGACATGACAGAACCGAGGTG
>CAZMNG010000307.1:0-5602 GCA_964567505.1 uncultured Chthoniobacterales bacterium | reverse complement strand
CCGACAGCCACGATCCGCCGAACGCGGCGGCAAGCGCCGCTTTCGCCGTAGATAAGAACAATTGCCTCCGATTCATTTTGCTCATTCTGATATCCTTCCGTTCAGTCTGATATTCTTGTCTGTTCTGTTGAAGTCATGCGCAGCACACAGCGGAATCCGATGTGGCTCGTTGTCGTGTCAATCGCTTGCGGATAGCGCGCCGCGGGCCTATAGCGCTGGCAGTAATTGGGCGCGCAGAGATACGAGCCGCCCTTGATCACCTTGCGTGCAACACGCGGGCCGGGCTGGGCCGGATCGTAGCTCAGTGCCTCGGCGACACCGCGCGGGTTGCGCGGCGCGCAGCACGGCCGACTGGGATCGTGCAGGTGACCGGCCGCGTACCAGTCCTTGGTCCACTGCCAGACATTGCCAGCCATATCGAACAATCCATAGCCATTGGCGGAAAACGTGCCAACGGGTGCGCGCCCCACAAATCCGTCTAGAGCCTGGTTCTGCCAGGGGAACTCGCCCTGCCAGGTGTTGGCCATCCAGCGGCCGTCCGGCGTGAAGTCGTCACCCCAGCAAAATGCGGCGCCGTCCAGTCCGCCGCGGGCCGCGAACTCCCACTCCGCTTCGGTCGGCAGATCCTTGCCGGCCCAGGCGGCATAGGCGCCGGCATCTTCGAACGCGACATGCACGACCGGCTCGCGCTCCCGCCCAGCGATCGTGCTGGCCGGCCCGTCGGGGTGCCGCCAGTCCGCGCCGGGGACGTACTCCCACCAGTCGCGCAGGTCGAGGGGCCGCACCGGGCGGCTCGGCATGCGGAACACGGCGCTGCCCGGCTTTAGCAACTCTGGCTGCGCACCGGGATAGAGCGCCGGATCAAGCGGCCGCTCGGCAAACGTCACATAGCCGGTCGCGGCGATGAACGCGGCGAAGTCGGCATTGGTGACGGCATGGCGGTCGATCCAGAAGCCATCGACCGTCACGCTGTGGGCCGGCCGCTCCTCCGGATAGTGCACGTCCGATCCCATCCGGAAGCTGCCGCCTGCAATCTGTGCCATGCCCTTGGGCATAAAAGTCCGCTCGGGACTCGATTCAGACCACATTTTCGCTGCGGTCGAGGATGTTCTCATGGATCGATGATAATCCTTGGATATACGACGAAACAAGCGGGTTCAGGGGCATGGACCTGGGATCATAATCATAGGGGGGTCACTCTTCCGTTTGTAAAAATTTGTACGTTGAGACGCAAGCCTGAAGCAACCACTTATTTCTTGCCTTGGAAATACGCAGGTTTCAGGTTCCAAGGTGCGGGTGTATCACTCTCGAGCCCCACTGTGACAGTCACCAGCGGCAACGGTTTCAGCAGGTCCGGTTCAGGCAGTGCGGCAGCAGGTGTGATCACCGGAGACTTCATCATGCGACTCCCGTTGGATGACTTCTGGCCGACTGTTCACTTGGCGCCATACATATTCGGCGGCGGCGGCGGTGTTTTCACCGGCGCGGGAGGAAACACGATAAACACGCCCTTTCCAGCGGTAAATCAGAGGTTCGATAATGCATCTTCGAACGTAAATAACAATCGCGGGCTCGCGAACATCGGCGGTGGACTCGAGTATCGGTTTACTCCCCATATCGGAATCTTTGGCGAGGCGGGCTACAACTGGGTCGGTGGCGGTCAGCATTCGTTCAATTCGTCTGTGAAAGACTTTGTACAGACCAATTTTGGCCTCAGATTCGCATTCTAAGCGAAAGTAAAGGCGAGAAAGGGATCGCGCTTGAGGCTCTCGGCTCGGTCGGCTCCAATCAGCGACAGCTGCGCCACAAGGGTTTCACCGAGCGGATGAAGGAGAAATACCCCGATACCGAGGTGCATTTGCTAACCATTGAGTGGGTCGCCGACAACGTTAACAAGATGATGCGCCAGGCACTCACCCAGAATCCTAATATTACGGGCGTGTTTAGTGACGATGATCAGATGGTTCCCGGCGTGCTATCAGCGTTGCGCCGGACCGGCAAACTGGTCCCGGTCGGACAGTAAGGCCACGTCGCGATCGTCGGTGTGAACGGCACGCCAGGAGCGCTCGATCGCATCCGCAAAGGGACCCAGGACTTGTCGGAAAAGATCCTAACGGCACGGCCGGGATCGCCCTCAACCAAATCATCGCCTACTTCGAAGGGCAAGCCGTTTGCTGAGAAGGGTCAGACCAAGCCGATCCTCATCACCAAGGACAATGTCGACGATCCCAACTTGTGAGGTAACTCATTTAGGTAATTAGGGAATTCAAACACACACTAAATAACTAGCAAAAAAAAAGGCTATGAAACGTATATTCATCGGACTCAACCTTATCGCCGCCATCGCCCTTTTAGCACTGAAGCAAATAAGCCTGCGAGCGTAGAGGGTGTTTGAGAAGTTCCCCTTGCGAAGCAGGGCTCGTCTGCGCGATTACGGGAGCACCCGATGCTACGACACCGATCTCAACGACGCCGCCTGGGCCTGGATCGCCCCGTACCTGCCGGCAGCTCGGCGAGGTGGGCGGTCACGCTATTAGCCGGTTGGACCTCCGCAAAACTCCGGGGGTGCAGCGCTTTCGACCGCGCCTTCCGGCGGAAGCTGTTGAACTCCTGACCGTGCACACGAATGAGGTAGCCCAAATCGCCGTTCCACCCGAGAATTGTGCGGAACACGTCGTGGAATTCGGAAAGCGGTATGTGATTGGAGACCGAGACCAGGCGGATGACCATCGGACTCACTGGATTCTCTCGCGTACCGTCCTAGCGCATTCAAAACGTCTTCGGTAGTCACAGAATCGGTAGTTTCAGGTCCCATATTGGCCGCCTTTCCAATTGTGCTCAGCCGTCGATGCAGTCGTACTGGCCCGCCGCATGGGGCGGAACGCAGCGTATGATCATGCAGGCAATGTGGCTATCGCAGTGGTGGCGGGCGCGGTTGGCTATGCCCTCTCGCAGCGCGCCGTTTTCCTTCTTGTGCCCGTCTTCGCAGTGCTTGCGGGCATCGCGGTTGGAGTGATAGAACCGGTCCCGCGTTCGATGGCTGCAAAATTCGAGATGGAGGTCGGTGAGCCAGGTAAGACTCTCTACGTAATTGGACATGACGGCTTCCCTGAATTTCTTTGGGGATTCTCCTATTGTCCAGTACGTTCATCAAGGTGGTGTCGGAAGTGTTGAGAAGCCAAAAACGCTGAGGTACTTTGTCCTTATGAGCGCTTATGCGACAGCCATAGCCATAGCCGAAGCGCGACTGGCGTTTACCGAAGATGATCTGGCATATTTGCCGGACCCTTTTCCACGCTGCGTAATCCGGGACGGAAAGATCGCCCGCGCTGACGGTTTGCCTTTGGAATGGGAACAGTACGAGCTCTTGGAGGAAGACTTCCCGGCTGTGCTCACGGAAACAGGAGAACTACAAATGGCGCCACCCCCGACCGACACTCATGAAGATGCAAACGGGCGCATTTACAGAGTGCTAAGCCATTACCTGGCTTGTCATGCCGGAGGCAAAGTCCTGATGAATCGTGCGCTGCGTATTCCCGGCTATGAGCCAGCAGTGCCTGATTTAGTCCTTTTTCGTCATCCCAATCCTGAATCGGAAGGCAGGTCGTATACGGAACAAATTCCCGATCTAGTAGTTGAGATCCTTTCTCCATCCAACAGAGGCAAGGAGTGGGAAGATAAGCTTGCCTTGTACCAGGACAGGTGTCCCGAGGTCTGGTTGTTCCACCTCGACGGCAGTGCCGAGATATGGCGCGTTGACGGGCCAAAGATGAACGCCATACAGCCCGGGGAACTTTTTAGCAGCCCGCTATTTCCGGGCTTGGCCATTGATCCCGCCTGGATAAGGGACTATCCGGACGAAATAGAGCTGGTCCGCAGATTCACCCCAGAAATCCGCGTCCTTCCCGATCCCTACGACCCCGAGCTGACGCGAAAAGCCCAGCAGTTAGCGGCGCAGATTGCACAGCATTTCGAGCTGGTCGGACGGTCGACGAGTGAGTTTCTTTCGCAACTCCGGCAGTCCGCCGAAAATGAACCGGAAGATTTGCCATCACAGAGTCGTGGTTTGAAACCATAAAAGCTTCGGTGCGATTTACTCAAGTCGACTGCCATAAAGAAGACGCCAGACGGTTTCACCTTCCCAAAGGCCGGCGAACGCGAAAGGCGTTAAATGGACGATTTTGAAACTCGCCAGCGATCATCCAAAGTTTTTGACTCGGTTTCATTGGGTTGCAGGTTCGAGCCCTGCCGGGCGCCGGAGGCGTATTACATTAGCGGTTTTTGCGCAAAATTGATCACCCCCAGCCCGTCCATGGAAAACTGAGCGTAGTGAGTGCAAACTTATAGAGGTTGAGGGCGTGTTTAGTGACAACGATGAGATGGTTCCCGGCGTGGTATCGGCGTTGCGCCAGATCGGCAAGCTGGTCCCGGTCGGACAGCAAGGCCACGTCGCGATCGTCGGTGTGAACGGCACGCCAGGAGCGCTCGATCGCATCCGCAAAGGGACCCAGGACTTGTCGGAAAAGATCCTAACGGCACGGCCGGGATCGCCCTCAACCAAATCATCGCCTACTTCGAAGGGCAAGCCGTTTGCTGAGAAGGGTCAGACCAAGCCGATCCTCATCACCAAGGACAATGTCGACGATCCCAACTTGTGAGGTAACTCATTTAGGTAATTAGGGAATTCAAACACACACTAAATAACTAGCAAAAAAAAAGGCTATGAAACGTATATTCATCGGACTCAACCTTATCGCCGCCATCGCCCTTTTAGCACTGAAGCAAATAAGCCTGCGAGCGTAGAGGGTGTTTGAGAAGTTCCCCTTGCGAAGCAGGGCTCGTCTGCGCGATTACGGGAGCACCCGATGCTACGACACCGATCTCAACGACGCCGCCTGGGCCTGGATCGCCCCGTACCTGCCGGCAGCTCGGCGAGGTGGGCGGTCACGCTATTAGCCGGTTGGACCTCCGCAAAACTCCGGGGGTGCAGCGCTTTCGACCGCGCCTTCCGGCGGAAGCTGTTGAACTCCTGACCGTGCACACGAATGAGGTAGCCCAAATCGCCGTTCCACCCGAGAATTGTGCGGAACACGTCGTGGAATTCGGAAAGCGGTATGTGATTGGAGACCGAGACCAGGCGGATGACCATCGGACTCACTGGATTCTCTCGCGTACCGTCCTAGCGCATTCAAAACGTCTTCGGTAGTCACAGAATCGGTAGTTTCAGGTCCCATATTGGCCGCCTTTCCAATTGTGCTCAGCCGTCGATGCAGTCGTACTGGCCCGCCGCATGGGGCGGAACGCAGCGTATGATCATGCAGGCAATGTGGCTATCGCAGTGGTGGCGGGCGCGGTTGGCTATGCCCTCTCGCAGCGCGCCGTTTTCCTTCTTGTGCCCGTCTTCGCAGTGCTTGCGGGCATCGCGGTGCTTTCCATCCCAGCCAAGGCGATCGATTTGAACCGGGCCAGAGACTTAGACCAAGAGCCCGACGGAGCGGGGAGCCCCGCTAAGGCAGCCGGCTACAGCATTCTGTTTAAGTCTCGGCCTCTGATCATCTTCGGTCTGTGCGTCATGCTCTTCCATTTTGCTAATGCGGCGCTA